>WLNJ01000039.1 GCA_009699865.1 Actinomycetota bacterium | reverse complement strand
GCCCTTGGCACGGATCCAATGTGGCTCGCTCTTTTGAAGATCACGTGAGGAGACATCATCTGCGATGGCGTAACCGAAGACAGTGGCGTTGGGGCCCATCACGACAACAAGTTCACCCTCGTAGTCGAGCCTACGTACCAACGAGGGACACACAACAGGCCCTGAGGGCCCGGTTGACGACCCAGGTGACTTGGGGAACACGATCGGCGCTGCGGGCGGCTCAGCGCCGATTTCAGCCGCATGGCTCTTGTAGTTGAGGCCAATGCCGTAGATCATCGGTGGCTTGGGAATTGGGGCGAGCAGAATCACCGCGTCCAAAGCGTGCTGTGGACCAGTGGCCTCGCCAGTAACGCCCTGTTCGATGCGCTCAAGAACAGAGAGGCCGTCAGTGAACTCGACAATCCCCCCATCGACAACCTGCCCTGCTGTTGGTTCTCCGCCGTCCCTAGTGAATGTCGCGAGTTTCATATCCGAAGCCTAACCGGACGACCCAGCGAGAGGGCCTCAGCGAGTGCCGGGCCGCTTCGGAATCCAAGCGCGGAGCCTTCGGGCAAAGTCGATTGCTCCATCACCTGCGATTTGTTGGACCTCAATGGCGCGTGTTGGGTAGGCCTCAATCCGTCCAGCCAAGTCAACGAGCTTGGTGCGGTTGATGACCTCGCGCTGAAAGCCGCCGATAGCCTCACCAGCGCCAGGGGCAAGAAGGTGCACGCCGGCAACGCGGCCGCCAACTGTGATCACAACTGCGCGGCCGGGAGGATCGCCATCAGTGCGGGAACGATCGGACCCGGTCAGGTCGCGCTCATACCGCTGGACGCGCTTGCGTGGAAACTTCTCCAGAGCCTCAGCAAAGGTGAAGCCCGCGTGCCCAAGTTCCGGATCGGTGAATGTGGCCCACGGAACTCCCGCAGCCCTTCTACCAGCACCCGGCAAAGCGATGTCTCTGATCGCCTGCGCAGCGTCATAACCCGCAGTGTGGGTGTGGCCCCTGCCAGCAACATCACCGACCGCATAAACCTGTTTGGCGCTGGTCCGCGACCGGTCATCGGCAAGGATTCCATCGTCACCGTGGTCAATCCCAGCACCTTCAATACCGAGTGACTCGAAGTTGGGAGAGCGGCCACAGCAGACCAGTAGATGCGGCGCCTCGAAGCTGCGTTCCTCCCCCGCATCCCCATCCGGCTGGAGGCCAATCTCAACTGTCAGGCGCCGGGTGCCACTCTCAACTTGTGCTGCCTCAGTCGGGGTGGCATTGGCGATGATCTCCACCCCATCAGCTGTCAGACGTTCCTCCAGAAGCTCAGCCAATATCGGGTCCTCGTTGGGCAGGATGCGTTCGTTTCGGTGCAGGAGCCTGACGCGCGTGCCAATCCGGGCCATGGCCTGAGCGATCTCCACCCCGGACGGCCCAGCCCCGAGAATGATCAAATCCTCCGGTGGAGCGGGTAAGTCCCACAATGTGTCCGTCGTGAGGGGATCAGCTGCGGCGAGACCCTCCACCAAGGGGAGTCGCGGACGCGAGCCCGTCGCAATAACCATTCGGCGAGCAGGAATGAACTCACCGCCAACCTCAATCCCGCGCGTACCTACAAGCTTGGCCGGGCCCTCCCTAATGTCCACGCCGAGCTCGCGATAACGGTCAAGGTTGTCATCGGCCAGCGCGATCTCCTCACGAACTTGGCGGATCCGGGACCAGACCTTGCCGCGATCCACCGTGACCTCACCAGTGCTGATCCCGAAGCGCTCTGCGTCCCGGGCGACAGCCGCCACCCGACCTGACGCAATCAAGGTCTTGCTGGGGACACAACCGGACCAGAGGCAATCCCCGCCAGCGCGAGCCCGCTCAACAGCAATAACGCTGAGGCCCAGCTCGGCTGCAGTCCGCGCAGCAGTCAGACCCGCTGACCCAAGGCCGATAATTGCGACGTGGTAGGGCTTCGGATTAGCCATTCTCGGATGGTCGCACGCGCGCGGGGCCTATGCACCCGCGCAATGTGAACAACCTGACCTCAGACGGTCTTGAGCAGCACAAGGTCCAACCGCTCCTCAAGCGCGCTCGCAAGCGCGTCACGGGAACGACCAGCCTCAAAACGCTCCACCAGCTCCGCGAGGAAACCCTCGATCACGAGACGTCGCGCCTGGTTCTCCGGCAGGCCACGGGACCGCAGGTAGAAGATCTGGTCCTCATCGAGCTGTGCGATGGCAGCTGCGTGCGTGCAGCGGACATCGTCGGCCTCAATCTCCAAGCCCGGAATCGCATCCGCGTGCGCCTTGCGGCTAAGCAGCAGGTTGCGGCTCTCCTGAAAAGCATCGGTCTGTTGAGCAACTGGGTCAACGCGAATCATGCCCTTCCAGACTGAAGTTGACCGGTCGGCGAGAACACCACGGAAGGCTAGGTCACTGACAGTGTTGGGAGCAGCGTGCTCTTGAAAAGTGTCGAAGTCCAAGTGCTGACCATTACGGCTGGCGTAAGCACCCGTGACCTTGCCGTGTGCACCGGAACCAGCCAGACGGGAGGCAATCCGAACACGGCCCTTAGCGGCACCAAACCCGAGGGCAACCCAGTCAAGGGTTGCGTCGCGGCCAATCTGACCCTGCTGAGTGCCAAACACCCATGACTTCTCAGAAAGTCCCTGAATGCCGATGTAGCGCAGGTGAGCTGCGTCACCAACATGCAACTCCACGACGGTTGTCATCAGCGAGTTGAGGTCCTCTGATGAGGACAAGACCTGATCCCAGACCTCAGCCTTGGAACCTTCCTCCATCACAATCAGCGTGCGCTGGTTGAGGGTTGTTGCAGCAGTTGCTTGAACGATCGTGGTCTGGATTGGCCGGTCAAGCTGAACACCCTTGGCGATGTGGACGAACAGTCCGCCACGGCCGTCGGCCTCGTTGCGGGCGATGAACGCATCCGAGGACGTGTCAACAAGTCCACCCAAGCGACCCTCAGGCACAAGGCCCTGCGCGATTGCGTTCTCAAGGCTTGTGACGGTCACACCCTCGGGCAGACCGTCTGGCAGTTCGATGGTCGTGCCATCAACCTGAACAACGCGGATTGCGTCGTCAAAGTCAGGAACGATTGGCGTCGCGTCTGCTGCGCTCGCGTCGCCAGCACCCGTGTCTGGGTAGGCGTCAAAGTCAAGCTTGCTGATGTCGGTGAACTCCCAGCCGGCACGGCCCTTGAACTGTGGGATCAAAGCTGCGGTCATCCGATTGACCCTTCCATCTGAAGCTCAATCAGGCGGTTCATCTCAACGGCGTACTCCATTGGGAGCTCCTTGACGATCGGCTCGATGAAGCCGTTGACGATCAGCTTGCCAGCCTCTTCCTCTGACAGGCCGCGGCTCATCAGGTAGAAGAGCTGCTCGTCGCCAACCTTGGAGACCGTGGCCTCATGGCCGACTGTGACGTCATCCTCAGCGATACGGATGGTCGGATAAGTGTCTGAGCGGCTGTGCTCGTCCAACAGGAGCGCATCGCAGACAACCTTGGACTTGGCGCCATGCGCACCTTCTGCCACTTCCAGCAGACCGCGGTAGCTTGAGCGCCCGCCGTCCTTGCTGATCGACTTGGCGAAGATGTTCGATGTTGTGTTGGGGGCAACGTGGACGATCTTGCCACCAGCATCCTGATGCTGACCCTTGCCAGCAAACGCGATTGAGAGAATCTCTCCGTGGGCACGCTCGCCTGTCAAGTAGACAGCTGGGTACTTCATCGTCAGCTTCGACCCTAGGTTGCAGTCAACCCACTCAACTGTTGCGTCGGTCTCGGCAACCGCACGCTTGGTAACGAGGTTGAAGACATTCTGTGACCAGTTCTGAACCGTTGTGTAACGAATCCGTGCGCCCGGCTTGGCGATCAGCTCGACAACAGCGGAGTGCAATGAGTCCGATGAGTAAGTCGGTGCCGTGCAGCCCTCGACGTAGTGAACGTAAGAGCCTTCGTCAGCGATGATCAGCGTCCGCTCGAACTGGCCCATGTTCTCCGTGTTGATGCGGAAGTAAGCCTGGAGTGGCATCTCAACATGAACGCCCGGCGGTACGTAGACGAACGAGCCGCCTGACCAGACCGCGCTGTTGAGCGCAGCGAGCTTGTTGTCGTTGGCCGGAATGATTGTGGCGAAGTACTCCTTCACAAGGTCCTCGTGCTCACGCAGGGCCGAGTCCATGTCGAGGAAGATGACGCCCTGCTCAACAAGGTCCTCGCGGATCTGGTGGTAGACAACCTCAGATTCGTACTGGGCGCCAACGCCGGCGAGGAACTTGCGTTCTGCCTCTGGAATACCAAGGCGGTCGAAAGTCTTCTTGACTTCCTCAGGCACGTCATCCCATGACCCTTCGGCACGCTCAGAGGCGCGCACGAAGTAATGGATGTTGTCGAAGTCAACTTCGGCAAGCATCGGTGAACCCCACGTAGGCATTGGACGTGCCTCGAAGTAGTCAAGTGACTTAAGGCGGAAGTCGCGCATCCACTGTGGCTCGTTCTTGAACTCACTGATCTGCTCAACAAGCTTGCGGGTCAGGCCCTTAGGTGCCTTGAAGAGGTAGTCGTCCTCGGAGTCGTGGAAGCCGAACTTCTCGTCGTAGTCAGAGTTGATCTCGCGGAGGCCCTCGTTCTCGTCGGGCTCAACTGAAGCGGTGGTTGCTGCGTCGGGTGGCTGGGTCATGTCAGGAGACCTCCAGGGTGATTGTGTCCCCGTCAACCTTCACAGGGAAGGTGTCAACGGGCTTGTAAGCGGGCAATGTCAAAGGCTTTCCGGAACGCAGGTCAAAGAGCGCGCCATGGCGAGGGCATTCGATCGCGCAGGTGTCGCTGTAAATCTCACCTTCGGCGAGGTCACCATCGTCATGTGAGCAACGGTCCTCAATGGCGAGCAGTTCTCCATCAATGTTGACGACGAGGATCTCGAGGTCTTCCCAGGCAACAGTTTTGCGCTCCCCCGGTGGGAGTTCATCTACTGCGCAGACTGTGATGGTTTCGGTCATAAGTGGCGGCGATCTACGATCTCCTACCGCGGTGGTAGGAGATGCAATTGAGAGTCTAGCGAGAGTCCGGATGCGGAGCCCGGCGAGTTCAGCCGGTGAAGTGGGACTTCTTCACTACTGCGGCGGAAGCCTTGAGCCTGACCGTGTAAGTCGGACCCGGATCTGGCTCGCCACAACCAGCTGGGTGGGCTGGGGTAGTTGCCCTAGCTAGGCAGGCAACATGCCCCCGTCTAACCACTGGGTGCGCGTAGACGGAGGTAACGCTGAGCAGCCCATTGACCGTTCCCCGCTGGCCGCGCTTAGGCGTGAACTTGACGGTGACAATGCAGCTTGCCTGAGGGTGGAACCAGGAGGCAAAGCATGTCTCCGCAGTGATCCTGAAGGCGCCCCCGCCGTCTTGCGACAAGACTGGGGTAGGAGATAGAAACAACTCACTCAGAGCGGTTGGTGCGTTGTTGCGGATAGCAATGCGCTGCGTCGGGCTAGTCCTGCTGAACCGCGATGTCGTCGCCGGCATGTGCAGGAGCGCGGGATCAGTGCTGAAACGGACGTCAGGCAGACCCGCGGGGACGTTTGCCTGACCATCGTCACCTCGGTCAGTGTCGAGTCCCCAACAAAGCGCCCGCCCGCTGGTCGTGATGCCACAGGAATGACTCAAACCAACATCTATTGAGACCCAGCCAGAAGACCAAGGAATGGCAAGCTTGCTCGTCTCTCCATCGCCCCTACCCCAGCAGAGCCCCTCGCCCGTGGTTGTGACACCACACTGACCAATCCCGTTCATGTCGATCGAGCTCCAAACCTTGCCCGTCGGTACCGAGCCACCTGGGAATCCCCAACAGAGTCCCTCACCTGAAGTGGTCACGCCGCATGTTGACTGGTAGGCGGATTTGATCATCTTCCAAGTCTTGTGCGCGGGAACGGCAGTTGTGTCGTGGGTCATGTCCCCCCAGCACATGCCCTGCCCGGCCGTGGTTACTCCACAGGCCTGCTTCCAACCGCTTGAGAGCGTCCGCCACTTTTTCCCTGAAGGCACAGCAGTTAGGTTGGGATCTCCCGGCACGGTGCCCCAGCAGTAGCCAGCGCCTGTCGTTGTGATCCCGCAGACGTTCAAGTACCCGCCAGCATCAATCGACTTCCACCTCTTGCCAGTTGGAACGTTCAATACGCCATAGGCATCGACGCCCCAGCAGTAGCCTGCGCCCGTCGTTGTTACGCCGCACGAGCGGCCATTCCCTGCGGAGAGCTGCTTCCACTTGTGCCCGGCAGGCAGTGCTGCGTCGCCATCACGCCCGCCCCAACAGACGCCCACACCTGTGGCACTCACACCGCAGGATTGGTTTGATCCTGCTGATACCTGCGGAGTCTGGAACGCTGACGCGGCCGGCGCACACGTCAGGGCGATGGCAAAGCAAAGGCCGGCGGCGCGGACTGTGGTTCGGGCGGAAGGCATTGCCACACCATAGCTACGGGCTCGGGCTAGGCCTCCCACTCAACAGAGCCGCCGACAGCAGCGCTCTTGAGGACCTTGAGGGAGAGGAGTGCGCACTTCAGGCGCGTGGCACTGATGTCAATGCCAAGCAGGTCGAGGATTGCGGACTTGTCCAAGCGGGCAACATCGTCAACCTTCATGCCAACAATCTCATCGCTGATCAGCGAGGCTGAAGCCTGGGAAATCGCGCAGCCATCACCGGAGAACGCGACCGCTGTGACAACACCGCTGGCATCAGCATTCATCTGGACCTTGAGCGTGTCGCCACAGAGCGGGTTGTTGTCCTGGGCTTCCATATCGGCAGGGTCAAGCTCGCCCCAGTTATGAGGGCGCTTGTAGTGCTCGATGATCTGTTCGCGGTAGAGCTCTTCTTCCATGTCAGTCTCCAAAGATCCTACGGACGTCACCTAGGGCAGCAATAAGACGGTCAACGTCAGCGCTGCTGTTGTGGACTCCAAAGGACGCTCTAGTTGTTGATGAAACACCAAGCTCCTCCATTAGCGGCCCGGCGCAGTGATGGCCTGCCCTGACGCAAACGCCAGCCCGGCCAAGGATCTCCGCCACATCGTGGGGGTGAACACCCTCAACGGCAAACGTGACCAGTGCGCCACGCAGATCCGCATCAAGTGGGCCATAGACGGTGATGTCATCCATCCCGGCGAAGGCGGTGAGGGTTTGTTCCACCAACGAATGCTCGTGTGCGCGAACGGCATCAAGGCCAATCCCGTCAAGCCAGTCAAATGCTGTTGCCAACGCGGTGGCCTCCGCATACGGCGGTGTCCCGGCCTCAAACTTGAACGGAAGGTCGTTCCATGTCGCGCGCTCGCGTGTGACTGTGCGGATCATGTCGCCACCACCAAGGAATGGTGGCATCGCGGCGAGCAGGTCCCGGCGGCCGAACAGCACGCCCAAGCCGGTTGGGCCGTAGACCTTATGGCCCGTGATGACATAGAAGTCAGAGGCTTGGACGGCCTCGCGCATATCCATCTGAGGGGCGGCCTGGCAGCCGTCAACAAGCAGCAGTGCGCCGGCATCGTGGACCCGCTTGGCGATCTCAACGATCGGGTTGATCGTCCCCAACACGTTTGACACATGGGTAACTGCCACGAGCTTGGGACCGCGGGCAAGAAGGGCGTCGAGGCTGCCTAAGTCCAACAGGCCTTGCTCGTCAACCTCAACCCAGCCAAGTTCACACCCGGTTGCATCACGCAGCATTTGCCACGGAACAATGTTTGCGTGGTGTTCCATCGTCGTTGTGACAACCAGATCACCAGGCCCCACATTGGCCCGTCCCCATGAGTGGGCAACAAGGTTGATTGCTTCCGTCGAATTCTTCGTGAAGACGGTCTCCTCAGGCAGCCGCCCCACCCGCTCGCCAATCGTGGCCCGCGCTCCCTCAAAGAGTGCGTCGGACTCGGCCGCCAACGGATAAACCCCACGGTGAACATTTGCGTTGTGGAGCGCGAGGTGATCGCGCAGCGCATCAAGCACCACATATGGCTTCTGCGCCGTGGCCGCAGAATCCAAGTATGCGAGCGGCGCGTCAGCCTCCGCTAGAAACGGAAACTGGGCTGCTATTGCGGAGTGGTCAAGCATCAAGAACTTCCTGGCGCGACAGGAAGGACGGGGCCGCTTATGCGGAAGCCCCGACCTCTTCTTCGATCCAGCCGTAGCCCTTGGCCTCAAGCTGCGTGACTAGGTCAGCGCCGCCTTCCTTAACGATGCGCCCCTTGTAAAGGACATGCACGTGGGTTGGCTTGACCAAGCTCAGGATCCGCTGGTAGTGGGTGATGATGAGGATGCCCATCTGGTCCCCTTGCTCACCTGCAACCGCGTTGACACCCTCGGCGACTGTTTGGAGTGCGTCGATGTCGAGGCCGGAATCTGTCTCGTCGAGCACGGCAAGGCGCGGCTGCTGAAGGGCCAGCTGGAGAATCTCCATGCGCTTCTTCTCGCCACCGGAGAAACCCTCGTTGAGGTATCGGCTGCTGAACTCCTTTGGCACCTTGGTCAGTTCCATCGCAGCTTCGACTGTCTGGCGGAACTCCTTCAGGCTGATTGCCTCCTCGCCGCGTGCTTCACGGTGAGCGTTCATCACTGAACGGAGGAACTTGGTGACAGTTACGCCTGGAACTGAGACTGGATACTGGAAGGCCATGAAGACGCCTGCGCGGGAGCGCTCGTCTGGGGATGCCTCCGTGATGTTTTCGCCAAGGAAGGTGATGCTGCCCTCAGTTACCTCGTAGGACGGGTGTCCCATGATCACATTGGCAAGAGTTGACTTGCCTGATCCGTTTGGCCCCATCAGGGCGTGGACCTCGCCTGCGCTGACCTCAAGGTCAACGCCACGGAGAATCTCCTTGCCGTCTACTGAAGCGTGGAGGTTGCGGATTTCGATGTCAGCCATTTGGTCTCTTCCTGCGTTGATTTGTAATTACGGGCGGTCAGGCTGCGCGGTCAGACGGCGATTTTGTCGCTTCTGCGCACTGCCTTGTTGTTACGGCGGGTAAAGGCAACGAGCTCAGCGAGCGTTGTTCCCTTGAGCGAATGGATCACGCCACCCTGCACTCGTGTCCAGAGAAGTTTTGTTGCGCAGCCGCGGCCCGCGTCGTCCACGTGGGAGCAGAGAATCTTGTCCTCGCGGTCGGTGGGAGCGAAGCACTCCATTGGGGCAACCGCACCATCAAGAGCTTGGACAACCTCGTCCATGGTGATGTCTTCAGCTGGCCGCGCAAGCCAGTAGCCGCCGTGGGCACCGCGTGCACTGTTGACCAGCTCGGCCTTCTTCAACAGTGAAACAACCTGCTCTAGGTATGCGAGCGGGAGGTTCTCTGCCTCAGCAATGGCCTTCAGTGACAGGGGCTTCTCGTCGCCTTGGCGGCCAAGTTCGACCATTAGACGCACGCCATATTCGGCTCGTGAGGAGAAGATTGCCATCGAATTCCAAATCCTACCATCCCGCTAGGTGTTAGCGGCGGCGCACCCGCGCCGCGTGGCAAAAGGCCGAGCGGGATACGATCCACCAGTGGCTCGTATTGGCGATACCCCCTCGACGGTCAGAAGCGCGGCAAACCATGCCGCTGCCACTGCCGGCACCGACGAGATAGCCGCACTCGCCGCCCGCGCCAAGGAAACAGGGCGTCTTGCCATTGACACAGAGTTCATGGGGGAAGGCCGTTACCGGTCGCTGCTCTGCCTCGTTCAGGTAGCCACAGACTCTGAAGTTGAAGGCGACCCGCCGCTGATCGCCCTCGCCGACCCACTTACAGACCCCGCGCCGGACTGCTCCTCGCTCGCCGAGTTGCTCGCAGACCCCGAGGTCGAAATTGTCCTCCACGCAGGGCGCCAGGACACCGCGCTGCTGCGGCGCGAATGGGGCGTGGAGATCACCAACCTCTTTGACACACAGATCGCAGCTGGCTTCGCAGGCTTCGGTGCGCAAGCCGGTTACGGCAACCTGCTCTCAGCCGCGCTTGGGATCAAGGTCGAAAAGGGCGCCAGCTACACGCGCTGGGACAAGCGTCCCCTCTCCGACGAACAGCTTTCCTACGCCCGCGGCGATGTAGATCACCTGCTCGACCTGCGTGACGAACTGGTCAAGCGGCTGACCGAGACAGGCCGGCTGGATTGGGCACGGGAAGAGTGCCTTCCGATCGCCGCAGCAACCGACTACCGGGAGCCACTTGAGGCATGGCGGCGCGTCGGCAAGGCAAGCAGCCTCAGCGCTACTCAGCGTGCGGTCGCCCGTGAGCTTGCTGCGTGGCGTGAGGACACAGCGCTTTCCGAAGACAAACCGGTCGGGTCAATCATTCAGGACCCAGCACTGGTTGAACTTGCCCGACGGCAGCCCCAAGACGACAAGGCCTTGCGCGATATTCGCGGCCTGCACGAAGGCATACTGCGCAAGCGTGGGGCGGCGATCATCGAGGCCGTGGCTCGTGGCGTGGCAGCTGACCCAATTCCAAGCGAAGGCCGTGGCGACGGAGGCGATGCCCGCGAGACCGCGCTCTGCTCACTCGCCGATGCGCTCGTCAGAACCCGCACCCGTGCATCAGACCTAGCCCCGGAACTTGTTGCCACCCGCTCAGACCTTCAGCGCATCGTCACCTCAGTTCGGCGGGATGAGCCAGAACCGGACGTGCGCACACTTCAAGGTTGGCGCCGTGAAGTAGTCGGAGCTGAACTACTTGACCTGCTCCACGGCCGGACCACACTGGCCGTCGGCGACGACCTACTCGTCGAAGCCCTACCGCGCCCGACCAGCTAGCGGCGCGAGAGAACAGCCTTCGGGTCAGCCGAAGGAATCGCATCAAGCGGAATTAGCTTGGTGCCGTTCCACTTGAACGTCACGGTCTTGGTGCCACCCGTTG
>WLNJ01000038.1 GCA_009699865.1 Actinomycetota bacterium | reverse complement strand
GATGGCCCTCATCCCGCCAAGGGCTGCCGCCGCCACCTTCGGACTACCGGTCGTGGCTGCTATCCGGACGGATGTTCCTTGTATACGGCTTGCTCCAAGTCCCCGAACCGAGGCGTCGGTCGCGAACCCCGGGCGCAGCTGGAACAGAATTCTTCCACTTGCTTGCGCAGGGATTGAGTGGAAGAGCATCAGGGGGAGTGGTGCCAGTGCTGCGGCAAGCAGTCTCCTTCGGTGCGACATGTAAGAGCCTCCGAGTGTCGTGTGATCAGGTCACACGGGAGAGTCCACTACCTCAGTCCCAAATCGACGGAACTCAGCAGAGTTGGTGCAGTTCGCCCGCTGTTTCAGGCGCGAGGGGATGTGGCCCTGGCGCGAACGTCGGCCAAAGCACCGATCAGAGCCGCATTGAATTCTGCTGGGTGTGTTGAGGCGGCAAGGTGGTCTGCCTCAACCTCAAACACAGTTGCCCGCAGGCCCGCCGCGAGCTTCCTCTGAAACTCCGGGGCTATCGAGCGGTCAAGAGTGGTGACCACAGATGCGGCCGGGTGCTTGATTGATGCGAGTAGTCCACTTGCGTCATGGCGACCAAGTTCCTTGCCCGCCTCTGCGATGTCCCTAGAGCTACCGCGGGACAGCTCTGCCGCAACCCATTCTGACCGGGGACTCTTCGGGAACCCCATCTGTCCAAGGGCGCGCTCAAAGGCCGTTACGCCCCCCACGCCGAGCGCGAGTCGCAGTGCTGGCATCGCCCGCCAAAGTCGCTTCATCTGCGGGCTTGAGAACTGCGCCGAGGTCGCACACATCACAACGCCCGAAATCGAGTCCCGATGGTCATGTGCCAAGAGTTGGGTGATCGCGCCGCCCATTGAGTAGCCGACAGAGGTGGCGCCAATCGCATCCGCCTCACGGAGGATCGCGGCACAGTCAGCGGCGCAGTCAGCTAGGCGGAACGGCTTGCGGCTGCGCAGACCCCGACCATGGCCGCGATGGTCGATCGCGAGCACCCTGTAACCCTCCGCTACCAGTGCGTCATATGAGAGGGCCCAGTTCAGGTCCCCGCTGAACATCCACCCGTGGAGCAAGAGCACTGGATGTCCGTCGCCGCCACTGTCGCGCAGGAAGAACTCTCCCCGTCCGGGGACGGAGAGGATTCGGCCCGGTGGGACTCCGAGAGCCCCGAATGGCCAGGCTGTCTCGCTCATGCCTAGTAGATCAGCGCGGTACTACGCGGAATGCGCCGCGCATGTACGGATGAACCCGACAGAAGTACGAGTATGTGCCCTTTGGAAGCGTGTTTGGAATAGTCCAGGTGCGGCGGCCAGCGGAAGCTGTTCCTTCCGGCCCTGCGCCAAGCTGACCGGAGTCAAACAGCACGCTTGGTGCTGAATCGGCCCGTGGGTAAGCAATTCCCGTCGACTTGTTACAAGGGCTCTTGCACGAAGTGATCGTGTGATAAGCGTAATCCGTGTAAGGGTTGTTAGTCACATCGTCGCTGCGGAATGTGAATGAATTGCCCTGACGCACGGTCGGTGGGTTCAGCGAAGCGCCGCTGTTAGAAAGGTCCCCAAGGCCGTAGATGAAGTCGTTGATTGCGATCGTGCTTCCGTCAGAAGCGAGGCCGTTAGGACGGAGCAGTGGGTTGACTGCGTGGGGAACTGTCTTCCCGCCGTGGCCGTTGTTCTCAGCGAGATGTGCGTGCGTAAGAACACCAGTCTGGGGGAGGGATTTAGTTGCCCAGTCCGTCCCGCCAGCGCTGTCCCCGAAGTAGACAGCCACGGGCATGATGCCCATGGACTCATACCAGGAGGCTTTGGAGACGTCGTAGGTCGTACTGACAGCGAGCTTGTCGCCAGTCTTGAGCTTCACTCGCCAAGCGGATGGTGTTCCTGCCATTGCTACATCCCATGAGACGGCACCGGCTGGTTCCCAGTAGTGAGCCTTGGAGGTGAACAGCGTCTTGGTGAGGCTTCCGCGGGTTGCCTTCAGCGTTGTGCTGAGACCACCTGGGTGCAGATGTCCTGCGGTCTGGAGCAGTGTCATGCCCTGAGGTGCCGTGTACTCGTGGCGTGAGCCAACCTTCGCCGTTTCAGCGCCTGTCGCCTGGTTCGGGAACGTGTACTTACCGCCGCTGCCCATGCCGCGGAGTGCGTCAAATACTGGGTACTGCTTGATGCCAGCAACGTCGAGCCAGAGGGTCTGGGCACGCTTAAATGTCGACGCGACCGGGGCTGTGTCGGGAATGAAGTCCACGCGCCATGTCAGGTAGACATGCTCCGTGGTTGGGAACAGGTTGTGAATCATGTAGTTGATCGTGAGGCTGCGGTTGGGGTCGTTGCGGTAGCCGTAACCCTGTGGCAGCTGGACAACTGTCTTTTCCTCACCAGCAGCCCAGCGTGGGTCGTTCTCGCCCATTCCAAGCCAGACGGCGTGGTGGAGATGGAGAACATCAACGCCGGGAACGCCATGGTTGCCCTTGGTTGGGTCGGCGTAGATCAGGTCCGGGTCAAATCGAGTGATCCAGCCTGGTGTGCTTGGAAGGAGGTTGTGGTCGCCTGGGCGGCCGCTGAAGGTGTAGTCGTTCGTGTTCTGTCCTGGGCGGATGGTGATTGGCCCGTAGCAGTAGAGGATCGACTGCATCCCTGCGTACTTGACGTGGGAGATCACCTTGGGCTTGCTTGGAGGCGCGTAACACGGTCCGTCAGCAGCGGATGCCAGTGCTGGTAGAACAGCGAATGCGGCTGTGGCTGCGAATGCTACGAATGCGATGCGGGTTCTGTTGCTCAAGACTCTGCCTCTCCTCCAAGGGACTATGTCCAACAAGCGTACAGGACTTCGCGAGTGAACAAGCCACCTGCCAACCTTGGCGCAGCGGAGTTCTAGCCCTTGGGATCAGCCAGCTATGACGCGGAATGCGCCACGCATGTACGGATGCACGCGACAGAAGTAGGAGTAGGTGCCGGTGTTCAAGTTGTTGGGGATTGACCATGACTGCCTCTGGGCAGTGCCTGTCCCGAACCCGAGGTTCCCGGAGTCAAATTCCACGGCCCCGTTTGCTCGCGGATACGCGATACCCGTCTCCTTGTTGCAGGGGTTGGCGCAGGCCGTGATGGTGTGGAAGGTGTAGGTCTTGCCCATGCCTGCGTTGTAGTCGTTGTTTCTGAATGTGAAGGTCTGTCCACGCGTGACGGTTGGTGGGCGCTGGCTGACCCCAGTGTTTGAGAAGTCGCCCAGCGCATAGATGAAGTCTGAGATTCCCAAGGTCGCCCCAGCGGAAGGCGTGCCATTGGCAAGCGTCGAAGGGTTGGTTGCGTGGGGAACGGTTCCACCGCCGTGGTTGTTGTTCTCTGGGAGGTGACCGTGGGTAAGTACCTGCGCTTGTGGAACCTTGGTCGTGAACGGATCGGCGGCTCCAGGGGTGCTGCCCTCAGCAACTGCGACGGGCATGATGCCCATCACGTCATACCAAGAGGCTTTGGACACGTCGTAGCCAGCGCTTACTGACAGGACATCACCCCGCTTGACGTTGACTCGCCAGGCAGCACTGCTCAAGCCCATTGCGACATCCCACGAGACCGCCCCGGCTGGCTCCCAGTAGTGAGCGGACGAAGTGAAGAGAGTCTTTGTGACGGATCCACGCCTGACCTTGAGGGTTGTGTCTAGCCCACCCGGGTGTAGGTGACCCGCAACGCTAACCAGAGTCATGTCAGATTGAGCTGTGTACTGATACGGCCCGACTTGGTTTCTCTGTGCGGTTGTTGTTGCTTGCTCTGGAAAGTTGTAACGGCCACCGCTTCCCGCGCCGCGGACTGCGTCAAAGATCGGAAGTCCATTCGGGCTGGAGGCCACGTCAAGCCACTTGGCTTTGACTCGGCGGATTGTGGCTGCATCGGGCGATGTATCGGGGATGAAGTCGATTCGCCAAGTTAGATAGACATGCTCGGTCGTTGGGAACAGGTTGTGGATCATGTGGTTTAGATACGGGGCCTGTGAAGGCTCGCTGCGCCACCCAAAGCCTCTTGGAAGCTGGACGACGGTCTTCTCTTCTCCAGCAGCCCAGCGTGGGTCTGATTCGCTCATTCCCGCCCAGACCGCGTGGTGAAGGTGGAGTACGTCAACGCTTGGCACGCCATGAGTTCCCTTTGTCTTGTCGGCGTAAATCAGGTCCGGGTCAAAGCGCGTGATCCAGCCCGGAACGGAGGGGACCAGGTGGCTCGCAACTGTGTCAATCGTGTTCTGCCCAGGGCGGATTGTGATCGGGCCATAGCAGTACAGAATCGATTGCATTCCGCTGTACTGAACGTGGGAGATCACCTTCGGCTTGCTCGGAGGCGCGTAACACGGTCCGTCAGCAGCGGATGCCGCAGCAGGAATGAGCAGCAGGGCTGACAGTGTTGCGGCTAGTGCGACACGGCTGACCAGCTTGCGATTCCTCACGATTTCACGCCTCTCCTCCAAGTGACTTGAGCCGGAGGTTAGCCGAGGCGCGGTCGAGGGTCCAGCTTCGGGGTTTTAGGCAGCGGCCGCAGCGGCCTCAGCCTGGGCGAGACGGTCTGCGATTAGGTCAAGCCCTCGGTCCCAGAATCCTGGGTCAGTGAGGTCGAGCCCGCCAATGGCAGCGATCGCCTCCGGCGGCATTGACCCGCCCGCACGCAACATGTCCAAGTACTTAGGAACAAAGGCGTCACCTTCTGCCTTCCACTGGGCAAACACGGAGAGCGCGAGCAGCTGTCCGTATGAGTACGCGTATACATACCCGGGGGTGCCAATGAAGTGTGGGATGTAAGACCACCACGAGCGATAGCCGTCCGTTACCTCAACGGAGTCACCGAACATCTCCTCCTGGCTTTCAGCCCACAGTTCACCGAAGCGGTCAACGGAGAGCTCACCGTTGTCACGGCGTTCGGTGTGGACTAGTGCCTCAAACCTGTTCATGGCGGTCTGGCGGAAGACGGTGGCGATCGCACCCTCCAAGCTCTCGGCTAGGAGCGTCAAGCGTTGGGCTGGGTCCTTCTCTGCCTCGAGCAGGCGGGAGAAAACAAGTTCCTCACCAAACACTGATGCGGTTTCGGCCACTGTCAGTGGGGTGCTCATTTCGAGGATTCCGCGGTCAGCGGCGAGTGTCCCGTGGACTCCGTGCCCAAGCTCGTGGGCAAGGGTCAGAACATCACGTCGGCGGGCAGTCCAGTTGAGCATCACGAACGGGCCGATTTCTGGTGTGACAGATGCGCAGAAGGCCCCACCTCGTTTGCCGGGTCGGACTGGTGCGTCGATCCGGTTCTCAGTCAGGAATGCGCGCGATGCTGCGCCCAGCTCCGGTGAGAATTCTTCGTAGGCGCCAAAGACGATGTCGCAGGCCTCGTCCCAGCCGAACTCTGGGTCCTCGCCGCCAAGAGCGGCTGCCCGGTCGTAGTCAGCGAGGCGGTCTACGCCCAATAGTTGGGCTTTGAGCCGATACCAGCGTTGGGGAATGTCGTAGCGGGCACGCACGGCACTGACAAGAGCTTCAACGGAAGCATCGGATGCCTCGTTGCTCATGTTCCTGCTGCTCAGCCAAGTGGGGTAGGACCGGAGGCGGTCGTCGGTTGCCTTGTCGGCAAGCAGGGTGTTGAAGAGGTAAGCACGGGTGCGAAGACCAGGTTCGAGTGCTTCGGTTACTGCCGAAGAGACCTCTTTGCGCTCCTCACGGTCGTTTGAAGAGAGGCGTGAGAGGGCAGCATCCAATGGCTGAGGGTCCTCGTCGCCGACGGTTACTTCAACGGCACTGACCAGTTCGCTAAAGAGCCTTGACCAAGCAGACTTACCGGTGACGCTCTTCTCGGCGAGGATCTTCTCCTCTGGCTCCGTGAGCAGGTGTGGACGCTGGTCACGCAATGTCTTGAGGTAGTGCCGCGCCTTATCCAGTCCCTCTGATGCTGATAGCTCTGCTGCGCGGTCGTCGTCGAGGGCAGTCCACTCAAGCTCCATGAAGAGAAGCTTTGTGGTGATCGCCGTGACGCGCTCCTGGACGAGTGCCATCAGTGCGCCACGTTCCGGGTCGCTGGTGTCGGTAGAAAAGCGCAGGCCCGCGTAAGCGTGGGCTCGGTTGACTAGCTCTCCGATCGTGGCAGAGGTGGTGATGAACCCGACGAACTCCGACGGCTCAGCATCCGCAAGACGGCCGCGTGCTGCAGCTGCGAGTGAGTCGGCGAGGAAATCTGCCTCGTCAAGCAGGCGAGCAACGCCATCAGCGCCCTTTCCTTCCACGAGAGGACCAAGGTCCCATGCGATTGCATCGACGGCTTTGTCACTCATGGGAATTGGCTCCTCTGGTTGGCATCGCGGTCAGGCTAGCCGATGCCGAGGGGTGGGCGTGGCCGGTTTCAGCCGCCGCCGAAAAGGCCCTTGAGCAGACCGCCAAGTTGGCTGCCAACAATTGATGTCACAGAGCCGGGGCTGTGACCGAACTTGGCTTCATAACGGGCTGCCGCCTCTGGGCTTTGCAGAGCGATGACAAGTTCCTCACGGGATGACCCGTTGCGGCAGGCAGTCTTATCCAGGGACTTGAGCACTTGGTTCTGAATTGCTCCGCTGATTCCCCCAGCACTCGGGAGCTGGCGGGCAATGCATGGGTTCTGGATCTGGATTGGCTTTGGCGCGAATGCTGTGTGAGCGGCGAAGTAGACGCCGATCAACGCAAGGCTTGCGCCGAGGACCGGAAGCCTGAAGCGGGTGAAGGCACCAAGGACGAGTCCGTCGCTAATCAGCAGCGCTGCGATCAGGGCCATTAGGGCGGCGATTATGTACGCGGGCCGGAAGGCCTTGTTGGCGGCGGCGACGACAGTTTCGTCAGCGCGATTTTGGAATGCCTCAAACGCTTGACGGTCCTTGCCGGAAAATCCTTGGGCCTTCTTGTCAAGGGTTGCCTGAAGCTCGCCGCGCGGGTTCTGTGAATTAGCGGGCGTGCTGAGCGATGCGCCAACGGACAGCTTGGAAAGAGGTGGGACGTTGGAGTCCAGCAGGGCTGCGATGCCTTGGATCTGCCCTTCCTTGGTTGCCGTTGTGAGTTCGTGGTTGACCCAAAAGCCAACGGTCAGGACTGCGACGAAGATTCCGATGTGGCGGGCGGTCAGCAGACGGGCGGCGTCGGCTGTGGACTTCTCTGGCAGCAGACCCCCATTGAGCGCGGGGAGAGCAAGGCCCATTCCCATTCCGGCGAGCGCCTGCGCGGGGATCGTCCAGAGGACTCCAGCGCCGGGTACGAAGATCAGGCAGATTGTCCCAACGCCCACCAGCGTGCAACCAAGCGCAGCCCGTGGACCTTGGGGAATCTTGGTGTGCCGGGAGGTCAGTATTGCCATCACTGGCAGGACGGAGACGGTAAGTGCGGCAACGATCGGCTGGACGTCCCACCCTGCGACAAGCTGGAGGACGAGCGTGAACAGAACCGCTGCGAGGCCACCAGCAAGCAGCCCCAGGCTGATCAGCGGCTTCCACCTGAAAGGACTGGAGTGGTGGGTGGGCTGGGGGATTGTGATCTGCAGGCAAGCCCAGGCACCAACGATTCCAATTGGCACCTGAACAATGAAGATTGACCGCCAGTCAAATGCCTGTGTCAGCAGACCGCCCAGTGCCGGGCCGGCCGCGGTGCCAAAGACAGCAGCGGCAATCCAGAGGTGACGTTCCTCTTTGCCCTCTGCGTCGCCTGGGTCAAGTAGGTCGAATGCTGCAAGTACGCCGGCTGCCCCGCCAACAGCTTGCAGGCCACGGAAGAGGAGCAGTACGTTGAGGGAGTCGGCTGCCGCACAGCCAATGGAGGCGATGCCGAGGATGGCAAATCCGATGGCACCTGTCCGAGCTGCTCCAATGCGACGGGAAACCATTGCTGCCGGGTAGAGGCCAAGGCCTAGGACGATCACATACACGCCGATGATCGCTGCCAGGCCATTGATGCTGGCCGTCAGGTCAACTCTGATCGGCGGCAGCGCGAGAGCGACCACGGATGAGTCCGCAAGCGCGAGGCCAGCTACTACTGCGACTGCTACTGCTGGAAAGCGGAGTTTCATTGCTGGAAAGCCTGCCTCATTGCGCGGACCGGCTGCTCTCCTGCCAGCCCCCAGGCGCGCCGGTCAGGCGGGGTTGGTGGCCGAATCGCTGCTGTCGGCATTGGGCTTGAAGTCAAGTGACAGGGAGTTGATGCAGAACCTTGTTCCCGTGGTCTCGCGCGGCCCGTCAGGGAAGACATGCCCAAGGTGCCCATCGCACTTTGCACAGCGGACCTCGGTCCGGGTCATCCCGTGGCTGGTGTCAGACTCGGTGGCAACGGACTGCTCGGCCAGCGGCCTGTCAAATGATGGCCATCCTGAGCCAGAGTCGAACTTGTGGTCTGACTCAAACAGTGGTTCACCGCAGCCAGCACAAAGGAACATGCCATCGCTCTTGGTCGCGTTGTGTTCACCGCTGAAAGCTGGCTCGGTTCCGGCTTTGCGGAGGATTGAGTACTGCTCTGGGCTGAGGCGTTCGCGCCACTGCTCGTCGGTAGTCGGCATGTCTTCGCTCATGAGGACAGAGTAGCGGCGGGATTACTCCCGCCGCTCACTTCCAAGGTTCTGTCTGCGGGGCCTAGAGGCCGCTTGGATGGCGAATGACATAGCCCGAAGCTGAGCGGGCGCTGGTTGACCAGCGACTGCCGCTTTGGCTAAGGCCTGATGTGTCGAATCTGCGTCCGCGAATGGTCATGAAGACATGGCCTCCGTTGGCGTAAATCGTGACGAGGCGGCCTGGCCCGGCGGCTCCCCAGCTCTCAAATCCAGTTGAGTCCAGCGGGGTCTTCAGCAATCCAGCGCCGTGTAGGACGTAGGAAACGGAGCCCGAGCAGTCATAGCCGTCAGCGTTGAATGACCCATGGCCGCCACCCCAGATGTAGGGCAGGTGGGCGATTCGGTTGCCCGCGGAGATCATTCGTCCGATGACGCCAGGCGTTGATGTGCCGGTGATCGGAGCAGCCTTCGGCTTGCGCCTCAAGGCAGGCTTGACGAAGTTGTCCAGGCCGAGCGCCTTCCAAGTTGCCTGTCCGACAATTCCGTCAGCGGTCAGTCCGTGGTGATGTTGAAATGCCTTGACAGCCTTCTGGGTGCCGGGGCCAAACTTCCCGTCGGCGTCGATCCCAAGAGCGCGTTGCATGCTGGCGACGCGGGCGCCAGCGAATGCGGAACCACCTGAGCGGCGACCGCCTGCCTTGCGCAGAGCCTTGATTGTTGAGTTTCCGGCGAGGCCGTCCACGGTCAGGTGGTGTGCCTTCTGGAACTTACGGATTGCCTTGACTGTTCCCGCGCCAAAGAGTCCGTCGGCGTGAATGTGAAGAAGACGCTGGACTGTTGCGACGGATGGTCCGTGGTCACCGCGGCGCATGGCTTTGGCCTGTGCGTCGGGTGCCACTGCCATCACTAGGCAGAGGGACGCTGCGAGAGCAGCTAGGACTGTTGCCGGGCGCGTGTTGCGGCGGGCAGGATTTGACAGGCCTCTATGGGCGTTCGAGAGCATGTTTGTTGAAACCTCCATGACTGCTTGTTTATTGCCTGCGAGGTGAGCTGACGGGCTCGCGCCTTACTCCTGGCGCTACTCCCGGAAAACCGGGTGATTCGCCCCAACACCGCAACCGACTCCGATGCAATTGGGTCCCCCGCTCGCCGTCCCCTGAGAGACAGCGACTCGGCGTACTTCGAAAGGGAAGGGTATCGCGATGGCGAATACAGAGTCAAGGGTATGCAAGATTCCTCCCGTCAAAGAGCGCTGCGCAGCAGCCCCTTTCCCTTGCTGGCATTGGGTTTGACGGTTGTCGTTGCATTGGCTGGCTGCGGCACTTCCTCAGGCCCGAAGTCGGGAAATACTGTCCCCGCTGCGGCTATCCCAACTACTGATCAACCGTCCACTGCGACGACCAGCACGAGGGCCATTGCGACCCCCGCTGACCCACTCGCCTGGGCTACTTCAGTTCTCAACTCTCAGGGTTATACGCCGGTCAATACAGACCAGTATTCGACCAGTCGTCCGCTGCGGATTCTGGTCGGCAAGAAGGCCGGCGCGGCAAACATGCGCGTCTTCTTCTTCATCGGCGATGGGCGCTGGCTTGGCACTGACACCACCACTCCTTCAGGTCAGGCCACGGTTGCCCATCAGGGCGACAACACAGTCCAGGTGACTTATTCCCTCTACCGCCCGGGGGACGCTGACAGCAACCCAACGGGTGGCACCAAGACCGTGACGTTCAAGTGGAACGGCACCAAGCTAATTCCGCTTGATGCGATTCCTTCGGCTGACCCGAAGGCTGTTCTCTCGCGCCGCTAGCTAGTTGGGCGTGGCAGGGCTTCGACGAGTAGGTCGTCGCCAACGGCCAGTGTGGTCCGGCCATGGAGTAGGTCAAGTAGTTCAGCTCCGACTACTTCACGGCGCCAACCTTGAAGGGTGCGTACATCCGGTTCTGGCTCATCGCGCCGAACTGAGGTGACGATGCGCTGAAGGTCTGAGCGGGTGGCAACAAGTTCTGGGGCTAGGTCTGATGCGCGGGTTCGTGTTCTGACGAGCGCATCGGCGAGTGAGCAGAGCGCGGTCTCGCGGGCATCGCCCCCGTCGCCACGGCCTTCGCTTGGGATCGGCTCAGCTGCCACGCCACGAGCCACGGCGGCGATGATCGCCTCGCCACGCTTGCGCAGGATTCCTTCGTGCAGGCCGCGGATGTCACGCAGGGCCTTGTCGTCCTGTGGCTGCCGTCGGGCAAGTTCAACTAGTGCTGGGTCCTGAATGATTGACCCGACCGGTTTGTCCTCAGAAAGGGCTGTGTCCTCACGCCATGCCGCGAGCTCACGGGCAACCGCACGCTGGGCAGCGCTGAGGCTGCTTGCCTTGCCGACGCGCCGCCATGCCTCAAGCGGCTCCCGGTAGTCGGTTGCTGCGGCGATCGGGAGGCATTCTTCCCGCGCCCAGTCCAGCCGGCCCGTCTCTGTGAGTCGTTTGACAAGTTCGTCACGCAGGTCGAGCAGGTGGTCTACGTCACCGCGGGCGTAGGAAAGTTGTTCGTCTGAGAGGGGACGCTTGTCCCAGCGCGTGTAGCTGGCGCCCTTTTCGACCTTGATTCCCAGCGCGGCTGAGAGCAGGTTGCCGTAACCGGCTTGGGCGCCAAAGCCTGCGAAGCCGGCTGCGATCTGAGTGTCAAAGAGGTTGGTGATCTCCACGCCCCACTCGCGCCGCAGTAGCGCGGTGTCCTGGCGCCCGGCGTGGAGGACGATTTCGACCTCGGGGTCTGCGAGCAACTCGGCGAGCGAGGAGCAGTCCGGCGCGGGGTCTGTAAGTGGGTCGGCGAGGGCGATCAGCGGCGGGTCGCCTTCAACTTCAGAGTCTGTGGCTACCTGAACG
>WLNJ01000037.1 GCA_009699865.1 Actinomycetota bacterium | reverse complement strand
GGATGGGGTTGTTATCTCCGAGGACGACCTTCCTAAGATCGAAGAGCGGATGCGTGAGCATGTGAAGGCTTCGCAGACATTTGAACGCAGTGAGTTGGGCGTTGCGGAGGCTCTCGACCGTTTCCGCGGACTTGGTGAGGACTACAAGGTCGAGCTGATCGAGGACCTGATTACCAACGAGGGGGCTGAGACCGTTTCCCTCTATCGCAATGGAGACTTCGTTGACCTCTGTCGCGGACCACATACGCCCGCGACCGATCGCATCAAGGCTTTCGCACTTCAGTCTGTGGCCGGGGCCTACTGGCGCGGTGACAGCGACCGAACAATGCTCACCCGCATTTATGGAACGGCCTTCCTGTCGAAGCAGGACCTTGCTGAGCACCTTGAACGGCTTGAGGAGGCAAAGGCACGCGATCACCGCAGGCTCGGGAAGGAGCTCGGCCTTTTCAGGTTCAGCGAGGTTTCACCAGGTTCGGCCTTCTGGCTTCCACGCGGCACCCAGCTCTTCAATGGGCTGGTTGAGCTCAGCCGTGAGATGGGGGAGCCGCGGGGCTATCAGGAGGTCAAGACTCCTCAGCTCTATGACGCAGAGCTGTGGAAGATGTCTGGTCACTGGGACAAGTACCGCGAGAACATGTTCCTAACTGAGGCCGAGGAACACCCAATGGGCCTGAAGCCAATGAACTGCCCGGGACACGCGCATCTCTTCGGAGCGCAGCAATGGTCTTATAAGGATCTCCCCATCCGATACTCAGAACCAGGCCTTTTGCACCGCAATGAGCCCTCCGGCACGCTCCATGGGCTTCTGAGGGTGCGTCACTTCTGTCAGGACGACGCCCACATCTTCTGCACTGATGAGCAGATTCAGGATGAGGTAGCCGGATGCCTTGAGTTTGCCTTCGCCACGTACAAGCTCTTCGGACTCGAGCCAAGCCTTGAGCTCTCCACGCGCCCAGAGCAGAGGATCGGCGACGACGATCTTTGGGACCGAGCTGAGGCGGCGCTCGAATCCGCACTCAAGGCTGGCGACCACGAGTACACGGTGAACGCGGGCGACGGTGCTTTCTACGGCCCCAAGATCGACCTTCACATCACTGACTCCCTTGGACGGTCCTGGCAGTTGGGGACAGTTCAACTCGACTACTCAATGCCAGAACGCTTTGAGCTGAGTTACACCGGGGCTGACAATGCGGATCACCGTCCCGTGATGATCCACCGGGCGCTGATGGGCTCATATGAACGGTTCATCGGGATCCTGATCGAGCACTTCGCCGGGGATCTTCCCTTCTGGCTCACTCCTGTCCAAGTGCAGATCCTGCCAGTAGCTGACAGGCATGCTGACTATGGGAGACAGGTCAAGGATCAGCTTGTTTCAGCTGGGTTGCGAGTGGAACTCGATGACCGGGCTGAGTCGATTGGCCGCAAGATCCGTGAGGCTGAGATGTCCAAGACTCCCGTGATGCTGATTGTTGGTGATCGGGAGGTTGAGTCCGGCGAGGTCTCGGTGCGGGAGCGGGGCAGGGGCGATGAAGGCTCCGAATCCATCCCAGAGTTGGCAGCACGCTTGGTTTCTCGCGCCAGTGATCGATCCGCATGAGCGGCGCGCACTGTTATGCTGGTCAGTGTTGAAGAACGACGCCCCTGAAATGCGCACCTCCGAGTGACCTACGGTCCGAACGCCTGATGGCGGTTCCTAAGAGGTTTGACAGGCGTATGCCGGACCGGGATGACACCCGGATCAACGAGCGCATCCGTGTTTCAGAGGTACGGCTAATCGGCCCAGACGGTGAACAGATTGGCGTTCTCAAGATTTCTGACGCGCTTGATTACGCGCAGGAGAGGGACCTCGACCTTGTTGAGGTGGCGCCAGACGCCGTCCCGCCAGTCTGCCGCGTTCTCGACTACTCGAAGTACAAGTACGAACAGGCACAGAAGCTCAAAGCTGCCCGCAAGCATCAGCAGACCATTGTTATCCGTGAGATCAAGTTCAGGCCCAAGATTGCGCAGCACGATTACGACACCAAGGTGGGCCACGTCACCAGGTTCCTGAGGCATAAAGACAAGGTCAAGATCACGATCATGTTCCGAGGCCGTGAGATGGCACATCCCGACAGAGGTCGCGCACTGCTTGAACGGATCGCAGAACAGCTCCACGAGCTTGCGGTTGTCGAACAGACCCCTCTTCAAGACGGCCGCAACATGACCATGATGATCGCCCCGTCGAAGGGTCTGATGGCCGAGCTTGCCAACGAGGAGCGGATTGCCAAGAACGGTGATTCCGCCGCTCCGATTGAAGAGGTGGCCCCAGAGGCAGTAGCCGAGCCTGAATCCGTCGTCGAAGCAGACCCCTCTGACACTGATGATTCGGCCGTACCAGCCGAAAGCGAAGCTCCAGAAGAGCCAGCCGCGCCAGATTCTGATTGACTAGGTAACGCAATGCCAAAGATGAAGACTCACTCCGGCGCTAAGAAGCGCTTCAAGGTAACCGCCACGGGCAAGGTTCGTGGACGGCATGCCAACAAGAGTCACATCCTTGAAAAGAAGTCTCAGAAGCGCAAGCGGTTCCTCGGCACTGACGCTGTCATCTCCGACAGTGATGCGCCACGGATCAAGCGTCTGATCGGCAAGGCCGGCAAATGAGCCGCGTTAAGCGTTCAGTCCACGGCAAGAAGAAGCGCCGTGCGGTTCTTGAGCAGACAAAGGGCTTCCGTGGTGACGGTCACTCGCACTACAGGAACGCCAAAGAAGCTCTTACAAAGGCCGATTCATACAGGTACCGCGACCGGCGTAACAGGAAGCGTGACTTCCGCAGGCTCTGGATCGTGCGTATCAACGCTGCTGCCCGTGAAAACGGTCTGACTTACGGCAAGATGATGCACGGACTTTCGCTGGCCGAAATCGAAGTGGACCGCAAGATCCTCGCTGACCTCGCTGTCCGCGATCCTCAAGCCTTCACGCGATTTGCCATGCGCGCCCAGGAGGCACTTGACGGCTGACGCCACCGCGTCATCCCCGCCGAGTCGCCAACCAGGGCGCCGCTCCCATTGGGAGGGCGCCTTTTTTCATATGACAATCACCAGTTCAGACAACCCCGCAATCAAGGAGCTCAAGAGGCTGCAGAGCAGTCACGCTAGGTCGCGGGCGGACGTATTCGTTGCTGAGGGTGAAGATCTGATTGAAATGGCAGCCGCCAACGGCTGGAAGCCTGAACGGGTTCTCGTCAGGGAGGGTTGCGGCCTCGACGGAGAGGAAGTAGAGGCAGACTTGCTCGACTCAGTGTCCTCGCTCGGGTCGGGCACTAGGGCTATCGGCATCTTCACCAAGTCCTATGTGCCTGAGGTGACCTCCGGCCTGCTGGTGCATCTCGCCGGGTTATCTGATCCTGGCAATGTGGGGACGATCATCAGGTCGGCACATGCGCTTGGTGCGACCGGCGTGTCGCTCGGGCCTGAGACAGCAGATCCCTTTGGTCCCAAAGCCGTCAGGGCAAGCATGGGATCGGTCTTTGGTGTTCCACTGCATTCAGGCAAGGGCCTGTTTGATCTACCGGGGATCAAGGTCGCCCTAGCAGGCGGAAGTCCCTCAATTGGAGCGCCGCTTCCTAGTGGGAATCTCGTGTTGATCGTCGGTTCGGAGCGGACCGGGCTCGATGCCGAGACCCTTGAGCTGAGTGATTTGATCTGGTCAATACCGATGGCCGACGGGGCAGAGTCACTCAATGCGGCAGTCGCAGTTTCGATTGCCCTCCACGCCGCCAATAGGATCCCCCGGAATGCTTGAACGAATCTCCCAGATTGTTGACGAAGCTAAGGCCGCCGTTGGTGCAGCGACTACTTCCGCTGAGCTCGAGGAGTTGCGGATCAAGTGGCTTGGCCGGAAGGCTGAGCTCCCCAACATCCTGCGGGGTGTGAAAGACCTTGATCCATCAGAGCGGGGACCAGCCGGCAAGGCTGCCAACCAGGCGCGAGTGGAACTTGAGGGTGCGATTGACACCAAGATGGCTTCATTCGCTGGTGCCGAGCTCGAGCTACGGCTTGTAGAAGACGCCGTTGACATCACCCTGCCTGCTCACCCGCAGCAGTTCCCGGGTGGCCTTCACCTCCTTACACAGACCATGAGGGAGATTGAGGATGTCTTCCTCGGCCTCGGTTATGGGATTGCTGAAGGCCCCGAGGTTGAGCTAGTGGCCTACAACTTCGATGCTCTCAACCATGCGCCGCATCATCCGGCTCGGTCCCCAAGCGACACGTTCTATGTGGGAGACAGCGTCCTTCTGAGGACACACACCTCACCGGTGCAGGTGCGGACGATGTTGGTCACGCCACCACCGCTCTACGTGATCGCACCCGGGCGCGTCTACCGGCGGGATGACGATGCCACTCACACCCCTCAGTTCCACCAGATTGAGGGACTCGCAGTTGATGAGGGGATCTCGCTTGCTGATTTGAAGGGGACTCTGCTTGCGTTCGCCAAGGCGATCTTCGGCGATGAGCGTGAGATTCGGCTGCGGCCACACTTCTTCCCGTTCACAGAGCCCAGCGTTGAGGTAGATGTCTCCTGCTTCGCCTGTAACGAGGGAGTCTCAAACGGAGAGCGGTGTGGTCTCTGTAAGGGCACGGCATGGATCGAGATCCTCGGTGCCGGAATGGTTGACCCAAATGTCTTCGCGAGTGTCGCGGGAGAGCAGCCTGCCTATGACCCGGAGAAGGTTCAGGGCTTCGCCTTTGGACTGGGAATCGAACGGATCGCAATGCTTAAGCACTCGGTCCCCGACCTGCGGCTGCTCTATGACAACGACATTCGGTTTTTGGAGCAATTCGCCTGATGAAGGTTCCACTCTCACTACTGCTCGAGTTCTGCGATCCGGGCCTGTCAGCCGAGGAGATCTCATCGGTCCTTGCCCTCAGCGGCACTGAGGTTGAGCGGGTAACGCGTCTCGGGGTAGAAGACAGCAGCAACTTTGTTGTTGGGGTTGTTTTGACAGCCGACCAGCATCCGGACGCCGACAGGCTGAAGGTCTGCAGTGTCGATGTCGGTGCGCCTGAGCCAGCGACAATCGTCTGCGGTGCACCCAATGTCGACGCAGGGCAGACGGTGGCAGTTGCTCTTCCCGGAGCAGTTATGCCCGGAGGGATGACGATCAAGAAGGCGAAACTGCGGGGTGTCGAGAGCAGCGGGATGATCTGTGCTGAGGATGAACTTGGGCTCGGCAAGGGGCATCAAGGGATTCTTGTTCTCCCCAATACGGCTGGCCCAGCTGGCCGGCCACTAGGTGAGGTTCTCCCGTTGGACGAGACTGTCCTGGAGTTGGAGATCACGCCAAACAGGCCAGACTGCCTTGGTGTTTATGGCGTCGCGCGGGAGCTTCACGCTGCGACTGGTGCGGAGTTGAAGCCTGCGCCATGGGAGCGGGACCTCGGTAGTGGGGGAGATCTGGATGGAATCCAAGTCTCTGTTGAGGACTCGGATCAGTGCCCAATCTTCACCGCAAGAATCTATGAAGGCCTGTCCGCTGCCGTTACTCCACCAGCGATCGCCGCGCATCTGACTGCTGCTGGCATGCGGCCGATCTCGCCAGTGGTTGACATCACCAACTACGTAATGCTCGTCATCGGCGAGCCACTTCACGCCTTCGACCTCGACAAGATTGAAGGGGGGTTGACTGTCAGGCCCGCAGTGGCAGGAGAGACAGTCGCGACCCTAGACGGAGAGGACCGGACCCTGATTGAAGGGGAAACGATCATTGCCGACGTTGGCGGACCAACATCCATCGCAGGCGTGATGGGTGGCGCACGGTCAGAGGTTGGTTGGGAGACCACCCGGGTACTACTCGAGGCAGCGACTTGGCACGGACCGTCGATCAACCGGACTTCAGCGAGACTTGGGCTTAGGAGCGAGGCCTCAGGACGGTTTGAGAAGGGCCTCGCGCCAGTTCTAGCCAGCAGAGGACAGGCATTTGCCTCGCAGCTGTTCGAACAGATTTACGGTGTCACCCCGGTTGCTGGCACTGTTGCGATCGGCGCCGTAGGAGAGGCCACCACGGTCAAGCTTTCACACCACAAGGTCAATTCCCTGATGGGATCTCAGCTGACAGCTGAACGGATTAGCGCTCCCCTCGAGCGGCTCGGGTTCACCGTCGCCCTGGATGGCGACGAATTCTCTGTTGGAGTCCCACTCGACCGGCTTGATGTCACAAGGGATGTTGATGTGATTGAGGAGATCGCACGCATTGATGGACTAGAGAAGCTTGAAGCAACAATCCCAACCTCAGGGGCTGGGGGCGGTCGGCTGACTCGCGATCAGCGGATTCGCAGACAGGTTCAGGATGCTCTCGTTTCCGCAGGCTGCTTCGAGGCTGCCGGCTGGAGTTTCTGTGCTCCTGGCCTTTCAGACCGGCTGCGGCTTGCCGCTGATGATCCCCGTCGTAATGCCATCACCCTCGTCAATCCCATGAGTAGCGAGGAATCAATCCTGAGGACGACCCTGCTTGGCTCTCTGCTCGATTCCGCCGCAAGGAATGCGGCTAGGGGCGCGTCAGCCATTCGACTTTTCGAAACGGGCCCCGTCTACCTTCCCTCTGAGGACGGACTTAGCGATGAGCCGCAACGGTTTGGCGCGGTTCTGTGTGGACCGGCTACCCAACCCGACTGGCGAAATGCGAGCCCAGATGATGTTGATGTTCACGGGGCAATTGGCGTTATCGGTGGAGTACTCGATTCTCTCCACTGCCAATGGAAGATTGTGCCCGCAACTGAACCTGAGCCATTCCTCCACCCGGGCAGAAGTGGAGTGATTGAGATCGCTGGCCGGCCTGCTGGCTGGGTTGGCGACCTGCACCCACTTGTGTCAGCCGAATGGGGGCTTGATGGTGGCGTGGCGTTCGAGGTTGACCTCGACGCCGTAATTTCGGCCAGCCCTGAGGTCCTCCACTATTGGGCGGTCTCAGCCCATCCAATGGTTGGACAGGACCTTGCCGTTGTAGTTGATGCTGGTGTCTCGGCAGCGGAGCTGATTGAGATAGCCGAGGAGGTTGGAAGCCCAGAGCTGGAGTCAGTTGTTGTGTTCGACATATACCGGGGCGAACAGCTGGGCGAGAATGCCGTCTCCGTTGGTCTTCGCTTCGTGTTTAGGGCTGACGACAGGACACTCACTGAGGAAGAGGCAAGCGCGGTCCGGCAACGGATTCTCGATGCCCTTCAGGACAGGAAGGGAGCGCAGTCACGTGGCTGAACGGATCGCAGTTATTGGAGCAGCAGGGTTCGCGGGGGCGGTGGCCGCGCGGATACTCGACAGGCATCCCCACTTTGAGCTTGCGGCTGTCCAAGCAAGGTCAGATGTTGGCGAACGGCTCGACGCTCTCTACCCGCAACACCGCGTTCAAATGAGGCTTGACGACGTCGGGGCCGCGAGCCTAGATGGCTTCGACGCTGCGGTTGTGGCACTGCCACACGGCGCTGCTGCGGGAGTGGTCGCTGACCTGAGGGCCAAGGACATTCGGGTTGTAGACCTCTCGGCTGACTTCCGGTTGGGCGATCGCGATACCTACACCAAGTGGTACGGAGAGCATGGGGCTCCAGAGCTGTTTGGAACCGCTGCGTATGGGCTCCCTGAGCTAGACCGAAGCGGGATTGTGGCCGCAGACATTGTTGCCTGCCCTGGCTGCTATCCCACGGCCACTCTGTTGGCGATGGCACCCCTGGCAAAGACCGGCCTTGTAACCGGAATGGTTGTTGATGCCAAGAGCGGTGTTTCGGGAGCGGGCAGAACTCCCTCCAGGAAGACCCACTTTGTAAGCGTTGCGGAGAACGTCAGCGCCTATGGTCTTGACGGGCATCGTCACGAGCCAGAAATGGGAGAGCAGCTGGCGAAGCTCGGTGCGCCCGGCTCGCTTGTCTTCCTTCCACATCTCGTTCCGCTTGATGAGGGTGAGCTTGTCTCCTGTTACGTTGACCTGGCCGAGCCAAAGGACTCAGATGAGCTTCTAGCGCTCTTTGCCGAGCACTATGCCTCCGAGCCATTTGTGGAAGTCACGAGCGAGTCGCCTGGTGTCAAGGATGTGAGGGAAACCAACCTGTGCCGGATTACTGTGCGGGCTCATTCGAGCGGGAAAGTGATTGTGCTCTCGGCAATTGACAATCTCTGGAAGGGTGCTGCTGGGCAGGCTGTTCAGTGCCTCAACCTGATGTTCGGCAGGCCTGAAACGGAAGGGCTTGAGTGAGTGCGGATTTCACATCGCGGTGGCTTCAGTGGCCTGACCACGTCTCTCTCACTGAGGGTGGCTTCCCTGCGGGCTTCTCCGGGGGAACCGCTGCTGCTGGGCTAAAGGCCTCAGGTAAGGAAGACCTTGCGCTGATCCTTTGTGATTCACCTGACTGCACGAGTGCCATCAGGCAGACCCGGTCGTCGGCCGCCGCAGCTCCAGTTCTTGTCAACCGGACGCTCGTTGAGACCGAGTCGATCAGAGCGATTGTGGCCAACAGCGGTAATGCCAACGCCGGGACGGGTCAGGACGGACTCACCGATGCCATCCAGGTCCGGTATTCGGCGGCATCAGCGCTTGGTGTCGAACCCGAGTATGTGGCCGTGTGCAGCACTGGAGTGATCGGTCAAAGGCTTGACGCCGTCGCGCTCTGCGCCGCAATGCCTGCGGCTGTCGGCAATCTGTCGAGCGATTCCGACCACTCCGTCGCTGGCGCGATCATGACGACCGATAAGGCCGAGAAACGGTTTGCGCTCGATGTTGATCTCCCCGAGGGAACGGTCCGGCTCACCGCACAAGCCAAGGGCGCAGGGATGATCCAACCCTCATTCGCAACGATGTTCTGCTTCCTTCAGACAGACGCAAAGCTGTCTAGTGAAACCTGTGACCTCCTGCTTGGGACTGTCGTCAAACGGTCCTTCGAAAGGATTAGCGTCGACGGTCAGCTGTCGACCAATGATGTCGTGATCCTGATGGCGTCGGGCGCGAGCGGCATCACGGTCGCTCCACAGAGCGAGTCCGAAGCGCTGTTTGGTCAGGCATTGGATGCGCTGGTTAGGGCACTCGCACTTGAGATCGTCGCCGACGGCGAAGGAGCAGTCAGAGTTGCTCGGGTGTTGGTTGAAGGTGGAGATGACGACACGGTTGAACATGTCGCCAGAACGGTCGCGGGGTCACCGCTGGTCAAGGCAGCGCTGCACGGGGGAGATCCCAACTGGGGACGGATTCTCGGAGCAGTGGGAATGGCACTTCCAGATTCTCCCGGGATGCCCGTAGACATTGAGATAGAGGGAATTGAGGTCTGCTCGGCAGGCGCAATGGTTCCTTTTGACGAAGAAGCACTGAACAAGGCTGTTTCGGGCTCTGAGGTGGAATACACAGTGCGGGTTCCGGGATCGGGTTCCCTGACCGAGGTGTTCTTCTCTGACTTATCGCACGAGTATGTGACCATCAACAGCGAATACACGACCTGAGGTAGAGAGAGCAAATGAGAGACATCGGAACACTTCTTGAGGCACTGCCTTTCATCAGGGACTTTCACGGCAAGACCGTCGTGATCAAATATGGCGGCGCTGCGATGGAAGATCCGCAGCTTCGTGAGGAGTTTGCGCGGGATGTTGTCCTTCTTAAATATGTTGGGCTTAACCCTGTTGTCGTGCACGGCGGTGGCCCTGACATCACCGCCTACATGGAGCGGCTTGGCATGCCAGTTGAGTTTGTTGGCGGGCTTCGGAGAAGCGACGCGGACACGGTTGAGATCGCCAAGATGGTTCTAGTCGGGAAGGTCAACAAGGACATTGTTCTGCGGCTCGGGAGGCACGGTCAGCCGGCGGTTGGGCTCTGCGGGGATGACGGACTTCTCTTTCAGGCCGAGCGGATCGCAGGCCCAGGCGGCGAAGACCTAGGCGATGTTGGTCGGGTTATGTCCGTCCAGACGGGCGTGCTTGAACACATTGCGGCCGACTACATTCCGGTTGTGGCATCCGTTGCGGCTGACTCAGAGGGCCGGTCGCTGAACATCAACGCTGATGAGGCAGCAAGCGCTGTCTCGCGGGCGCTCGGAGCCTTCAAGACCGTTTTCCTTACCGATGTCGCAGGTTGGCTCAAAGAACCAACCGACGAGGATTCCGTTATTTCAGAGGCGACCGTTGGAGAGGTCAAGGCTGCGCTCGAAGGCGTCAGCGGGGGTATGGCTCCGAAATTGAAGGCGTGCGTTGATGCGGTTGAGGGTGGAGTTGGTTCCGCGCACATAGTTGACGGGCGGGTCGCACATTCCCTTCTGCTTGAACTCTTCACCCTTGATGGCTGCGGCACCAAGATCATCCCGGACAAGTGAGATGAGTCTCGAGCGGCTAAAGGGGCTCGAGCAGTCGGCTCTGATGCCGACCTACAAGCGGCTGCCCGTTGAGTTCGTTCGGGGAGAGGGCGCTCTCCTTTGGGACGATGAGGGGCGCGAATACCTTGACCTGCTCGCGGGGATCGCAGTTGACAACGCAGGCCACTGTCATCCGGATGTCGTTACCGCAGTGACAGATCAGGTCTCGAAGCTGATCCATGTCTCCAACTTGTTCTATACCGAGCCCGGTATGGACCTAGCTGATCGGCTTTCTAGATCTAGCCTTGGTGGACTTGTCTTCCTGTGCAACAGCGGAGCGGAGGCAAACGAGGCCGCAATCAAGCTGGCCAGACGCCACAAGCCGGGTGGGGGCTTCGTAGTTCTCCAGGGTGCCTTCCATGGCCGGACGATGGGTGCTCTCTCTGCCACACCACAGGCTGAGAAGCAGGACCCGTTCGCACCGCTCCTTCCAGGATTTGCCGCTGTGTGTGCCGACCCAGCAGCGCTTACGGCTGCGGTGACCGACCAGACGGCGGCCGTCTTGATCGAACCAATCCAAGGCGAAGGCGGAGTCCAGATTGTCCCTGATGACGTGCTGATCGCCGCACGGGAAGCCTGTGACCGGCATGGGGCGCTACTGATCTTTGACGAGGTCCAGACTGGCGCGGGCAGGACCGGAACACTCTGGGCCTACCAGCAGACACCAGTGGTCCCGGATGCGATGACGGTCGCGAAGGGAATAGGCGCTGGCTTTCCTGTTGGGGCTCTCATCACGGCAGCGGGTTGCTCGACATCGCTAGTGGCCGGAGACCACGGTTCTACCTTTGCGGGCGGCCCCGTGACGGCTGCCGCCGCGCTCGCCTCCCTTGGCGTTGTCTCGACCGAAAACCTATTGGCCCAGGTGGTTCGCTTAGGCGCCAAGCTGATGGCGGGATTGGCTGAGCTTCCAGGTGTAGAAAGTGTTCGCGGCAGAGGGCTGATGATCGGCGCAGACATCACGGGCGATGCGCCGGCAGTAGTCCTCGCGGCACTTCAGCAGGAGGCCCTGGTTATCAATGCCACTGGGCCGTCAACGCTGCGCTTTGTTCCACCGCTCGTGATCACAGAGCAGGAAATAGATGACGCGCTTGAACGGCTTTCGCGTCTCCCGCTCGCGTGACAGCGTGAAGACAGACAGGTTTGTAGGCTTCCAATCGTGAGCGAAGGCATCGTCCACCCACCGACCACTGCGTCGTATGAAGCCGATCCAGAATCGGTCGGTCGTGTTCTGCTGCTCTACAGCGGAGGACTTGACACATCGGTGATGCTCCATTGGATTCAGAAGAACTACGGAGCTGAGGTCGTCGCCCTCACAATCAACCTCGGGCAACCTGACGAGGACTACTCGGTCGTCACAGGCAAGGCAATTGACCTTGGGGCCATCGACGCGCGGGTAGTGGATGCGCGTCAGGAGTTCGTTGACGACTACATCACGCCCGCCATCAAGGCGAACGCTCTCTACGGAGGCGGCTACCCACTCTTCACGGCGCTCGGCCGCCCGTTGATTGCCAAGATCGCCGTTGATGTTGCGCGGGAGACAGGCTGCGACACGATTGCGCACGGATGCACTGGCAAGGGGAACGACCAAGTACGCATTGAGGCAACGATTGCCACGCTGGCCCCTGAGCTGAAAGTGATCGCCCCCGTGCGCTCATGGGCGATGGGCCGCGAGGAGGAGATTGAGTACGCACGCGAGCACTCCATTCCAGTCAAGGGCGGAACTGAAACGGCTCCGTATTCGATCGACGACAATCTTTGGGGAAGGTCCTCGGAAGGCCGCTGGATTGAGGATCTTGAGCAGCCGCCCCTTGACGATGTTTTCCAGCTTGTAACTCCGCCTGAGCGCGCTCCGGATCAAGCCACGGTTGTAAACATTGGTTTTGAGAAGGGCGTGCCTACATCGCTCGACGGCGAGGCGCTGGGGCTGATTGACCTGATCAACCGTGTTGCCGACATGGCAGCCGCCAATGGCGTTGGGATCCTCGATCACATTGAGGACCGAATTGTTGGTCTGAAGGTAAGGGACATCTATGAGATCCCGGCCGCCGCGGTGATTCTTACTGCGCACCGTGAGCTGGAGCGGCTTGTCGGCACTATTCATCAGAACCGCTTCAAGGAGTCAATGGATGAGCAGTGGGCCTACCTTGTCTACGCCGGTCTCTGGTGGGAGCCGCTGCGGACTGACTTGGATGCCTTCATGGAAGAGTCAAACTCGATGGTGACCGGCACAATCGGCATCAAGCTTTACAAGGGCTCAGCGACCGTAATCACGAGGTCTTCACCTCACGCTGTGTATGACTCGCAGCTGGCGACCTTCTCTGAGTCGGGCGGTCTGTTCAGGCAGACTGCGTCGCCTGGTTTCATCGAACTCTTCTCGCTGCAGTCCCGGATGGCCTGGCAGGTTCGTAATGAGGCCGCTGGTTCCGAAGAAAACGACTCCTGACCTAACCCGGCGGCGCTAGCGTCGCTGTCATGGCTGATCTCAATAGGGCTCAAGCCCTGCAAAGGGAAGCGGCGCTTTTCCGGATTGTCCGCCCGGGCCTCTCCGCGCAGGTGGAACGCCCACTCGATCCACGCCCAGTGGCAGCGCCTAGCTCTCCCGGGCCGGC
>WLNJ01000036.1 GCA_009699865.1 Actinomycetota bacterium | reverse complement strand
TTCTGTTCCAGCTGCGCCCGGGGTTCGCGACCGACGCCTCGGTTCGGGGACTTGGAGCAAGCCGTATACAAGGAACATCCGTCCGGATAGCAGCCACGACCGGTAGTCCGAAGGTGGCGGCGGCAGCCCTTGGCGGGATGAGGGCCATCACATGGGCTGAGCCCGACATGGTCTACCACCAAACAGGCGGGGATCCCCTCCGTGTGTCGCAGTGGGGTCTCGACTCAATCCACGCCGAGAGGGGCTGGCTTCTGGCTGGAGCGTCCGGCCTCCCGGCTCTGACCGGCCCTCCAATCGGAATTGTCGACACTGGTGTCAATACACGCCACGAGGACCTCAAAGGACGAATCCGCGCATGCGGCGCCGCTGCGGGCGGGCGTGTACGCGAAGGGGTCTGCGACGACTCCGACGGCCACGGAACCCACGTGGCGGGTATCGCAGCCGCAAATACGGCAAATGGACTGGGCATCTCTGGCATTGCTGTGAGATCCCCCCTGATTATCTGCCGTGCTCTCTCCGGAAAGGGGGATGGGAGCACAAGCGATGTTGCTGCCTGCGTTACTTGGGCCGCCGCAAAGGGCGCACGGATAATCAACCTCTCGCTCGGGGGTCCTGAGTCCAGAGCCCTGCATGCGGCTGTGAAAACGGTCTCGTCTGCCGGGGTTCTGGTGGTGGCATCAGCTGGTAACGGAGGACCGTCAAATGTCTCCTGGCCAGCGGCATATCCTGAGGTTGTCTCAGTTGCGGCCTCCGACCAACGTGGCAGGCGCGCGGACTTCTCAAGCACCAACTCCGATGTCGAAGTCACTGCTCCGGGCGTTGGGATTCTCTCGCTCAAGGCAAGCGGTGGATACGTCCGGATGTCAGGTACTTCGATGGCCGCGCCAGCTATCAGCGGCGCCGCTGCACTCCTGTGGGCCATCCTTCAGACCCCCTCAGCCGCAGCCGTCCGCAGCGCCCTGGACAAAAGCACTCACGACATGGGACCCAGAGGCCGCGATTCGTCCTATGGCTTCGGTTTGTTCGATTTCACTCTCACCGGAACCTCGGGGTAAGATTTGATCATGACCAATCACACGGGCCCACTTGTAATCGCCTTCGACGGCTCCCCAAGCGCGATCGAAGCCGTGCAACGCGCGGGTGGTCTAACAGGCGAGGGTAGCCGGGCACTGATCCTGACTGTTTGGGAGCCCGGCCTGCTCAACGCGGCTGTTGCTCCGCTCCCCGGCGGTCTCGGCGCGCCCGTCCCGCCACCCGATGTGGATCAGATTGAGGAACTCAACAAGTCCGAATCCGACCACGCTCACCGTATTGCCAAGGAGGGCGTCCGCCTGGCCCAAGAGCACGGTCTGATCGCTGAGGCAATAGTTGCCCGCGATGAGAGCTCAGTAGCAGCGACCATTCTCCGCGTGGCAGATGAACACGACGCGGCAGCAATTGTGATCGGCTCCAAGCGCCACAGTGCAATTGCGTCCGTTCTGCTGGGCTCAACGACTGAAGCAGTCCTTCACAAGACCACCCGGCCTCTCCTTGTTATCCGCCCTGCCGAGGGTGACTCCTAGCTCCACCTGTTAGCCACAGCCCCACGGCTAACCAGGCCAAGGTGTCTGGCGCGCCATTGGGCGGCCGAAGGTGCCACCATCACTGGTGTGGATTCAATGCGAGGACAGCTCTTGATTGCCAGCCCGGCAATTCTGGACCCCAACTTCCGAAGGGCCGTGATTCTGATCGGCCACCATGATGAACAGGGTGCATTGGGTGTCGTCATAAACCGTCCGGCAGGTACGAGTGTCGCTGATGCGGCACCTCCCGTCGCGGAGATGATCGGCGATGGCGAACTCCACCTTGGAGGGCCCGTAATGCCGGAGGCTGTGGTGATTGTCGCTGAGTTCCAGCGACCCGAAGACGCGGCAATTCTTGCCTTCGACAATGTGGGAGTCCTCGCAACAGACACGCCCGCTGAGCAGGTAGGCGAAAAGACAACACGAATCCGTGCCTTCGCGGGCCATGCGGGCTGGAGTGCTGGCCAGCTGGACGAAGAGATGGAACGCGCAGACTGGGTGGTCACACCAGCAAACGCAGACACGGTGTTTGCTGATGACCTTGAGAAGCTTTGGGCGACAGTGCTGACCCAGCTCGGTGGCAGTTATGAACTACTTGCCCGCATGCCGGACGACCCCAGCCTCAACTAAGACCGACCATCCAAGCGACCTTGACACACGCTGGCCTGTTCCGCGCTAGCGTGTGACTCTGAGATGACCAACCTCTCACCGACAGCACTCGGAGCCTGGAGCGGCGGCCGCTTCATGCGGTTTGGCCACCCAATTGAAGGCGATCGCTTCTCTGAGCTGATGCGCCCAGACGGGCTCATTCCCACGGTGATCACCGCTGACGTGTATGGAACTGGTGCCGCAGACACCGCAATAGGCGAGGCAATCGCAGACCTTGACAGGGATTCCTTCAACCTCGTGGGGGCTGTTGGCCATGACTTCATCAACGGCGAACGGCAGGGAGCCAAGGGATTTCCTCGCTTCACCAACCCTGACCTGCGAGGCCCAGATGGCTACGCCAGCTTCCTCCGTGAAGCGACTGAAGCAAGCCTGACCAGGTGCGGAACGGATCGCTTTGACCTTCTGATGCTTCACAACCCTGACCGCATCGGGTACTCCTCACCGGTTGTCTGGGAGGCAATGGCCGAGCTCAAAGCTGATGGTCTTGCTAACTCGATCGGTATCGCGCCAGGTCCTGCAAACGGTTTCACACTTGACCTAATCAGCTGTGTTGAGCAGTTTGGCGACATGATCGACTGGGCGATGGTGATCCTCAACCCGCTTGAGCCTTGGCCTGTTGGACTCTCACTTGACGCCTGTCAGGCGAATGGTGTCAAGGTGATCGCTCGGGTCGCTGACCACGGCGGACTCTTCCACGGTGACATCAAGGTTGGCCATCCTTTCCCCGAGTTTGACCACCGCAATTACCGTCCGGCCGGGTGGGTTGAACGGGGATTGGCAAAGATTGAACAGATGCTTCCGATCGCCGAACGTGCAGGCATCACGCCACTTCAGCTTGCCTGCGCTTGGAACCTTTCTCATCCCGCAGTTCAGTGTGCAGTTCCGACGCTGATTGAGGAGGGTGTCGACGGGTGCAAGCCGATCGAGGAGCAGCGAGAGGACCTTGCCGCCCTCCCGAGTGACCCGGAGGGCCTTCTCACTGCCGAGGAGGTCGAGGAGATCCGCCTGATCGGGGACAACACCGGCTGCATGAGCCTTAAGGGTGCATCCCCCGATCACACGGGGGATGAGGTCGCTGACGGCTGGGACGTTTCCGACGAGCTCACGCTCTCGGGTGCCCGATGGGGCGTTGCTCCATCAGACATAGCCGCAGTCTGATCTGACCGTCAGGCAACGCCGGGTCAGATAGACCCCGGCGCAGCGCGGTTCTACTTCTTCTTGCCGCCCTTTGACTTCTTCTTCGAGCTCTTCGCCGATGGCTCAGACCCAACTGGGTACCACTTTGGGCCTTCCTTGACCAGAAGTCCCTGATCGGCCAGTGTTGGCAGAACCCGGAAGAGGTAGTTGCGGTGGGTCCCAATTGCCGACGCGATCTCAGCGACTGTCATCCCCGGACGCTCGCGCAGAACCTTGAGGGCTTCTCCACCTCGGTGACCGCTGCCACGGGGCCTGCCCGGCTTGCGCCCGGTTGGACGGCGTGTCCCGCCTGGTCCGCGCATCGCACTGTCGCCGCGCAGAAGGCGTAGAGCACCGATCAGGCGCTCGTACTCCTCAACAACGGGCTGAATCTCGTCGATCCTCACCTCTATATCTCTCACTACTGCATCTACATGATCAGCTGGCATGGTTTCCTCGGACGTTCTGGCCCATTCGAATTTTCATTATCTCTCACCTGGCCCGACCTAATTCCACAGTGCCACAGAAAAGCAGTGCGTCGAGTAAAACTGAGAATACAGCTAACTAATGACACTGTGTCAGTCTAGCTATGACAGTGTGTCATAGACCACAGTCGCGTAGCAGGAGAGTGCAGTCTGGCTAAATGTAGGGGCTGCCGGGGAATACCCGCAGACTTGGCGCTTGGGCAGCCTAAGGCATGTCAGAAACTTGAATCTGAGGTCGTCCCCACTCCCTGAGACGGCCGGTGCCGCCGCTACCGTCGAGCGTCAATGGACATTTCAACACTTACCTTCGGGATTGCAATCGGCGCCGTCATTGGCGGGCTTGCCGCATGGCTGCTTGCCGGTCGGGGATCCGGGGCCGTTGGACAGTCAGTGATTGACTCGCTCCTGCTTGCTGTTAAGGATGAGACAGCCTCCACCCGCAAGGAAGCAATCGAAGAACTCTCCCGAATGAACGACGAGTCCCGCAAGGCAGCGCTAGAACTCCAGAAGGCCCAGGCCGAACGTGAACGCGAAGCCGTTAAGAACCTTGTTGAGCCGGTTGAGAAGCACCTCAAGGAGGTCCGTGATCGCGTAATTGAGATGGACAAGGCGTCCAAGGTAAACCGAACGAGCATCACGGAAATGGTGGGGAATCTAAGCCAGCGCAGCGAGAAGCTTGAGGCCTCGACCAACATGCTTAATCGCTCACTCAGTTCTTCCCAGATTCGGGGCGGTTGGGGTGAGAAGCAGTTGGAGAGCCTGGTGGAGGCCGCTGGCATGCGCAAGCACCTGCGCAACTACAGGACGCAGGTGGCAACAGATGAGGAAGGCGATCGGTCACGGCCCGATATGTCAATCGCCATCCCAGGTCAGCTTGAGATGTTGATTGACTCAAAGGTGCCGCTGGAGAGCCTGATGAAGGCGTTCCAGACAGAGGATCCTGACGAGCGGGACGCCTACCTCGATGCCCACGCCGACGCACTCCGAACACAAGTTCTAGACCTTGCCAAGAAAAACTACCCCGACAAGATCGACAACTCGCTCGACTTTGTCGTGCTCTTCGTGCCTGGCGATCACTTCCTCGACCTTGCCCTCAGCCGCCGCCCTGAGCTGCTGGAAGAGGCTCTGAGCAAGCACGTCATCCTCACTTCCCCATCCAGCTTCTTCGCAGTTCTACTGGCTGTTTCCAATACTTGGCAGCAGCAGGACCTAGCTGAGAACGCGCAGGCGATTGCTGACGAGGGCCGTGAGCTCTACAAGCGATTGAGGAAGCTGCTCGACCACACGAGCAAGCTGCGTAAGGCTCTCAACACAGCCGTGGAGTCGTTCAACGACATGATGGGCTCTTTCGATACCCGCGTTATTCCTTCGGCTCGCAAGATGGAGTCTCTCTCCAGCACTGACGGCAAGGATCCCCTGGGTCTGCCGGATCCGATTGATGTTGTTGCCAGAGAGTCTCAGAAGCTGATTGAGCTACCGGACGGCAACGAAGAACCGAGCTAGTAGTTCTCGGGCCGCTAGAGTCCGCTTTGATGCCTCTCGAAATCCTCCGAATCACTGACTCCGGTTGCCCGTTTGCGTACTCAGCGGAGCCTGCGCTCTCAACCCTGCGACACCGTTACGGCACCGGGCTCGACTGGAAGCTCGGCATGATCGGCTTGGCTGAGAACCATGAGATCTATGTTGAGAAGGGCTTCACCGGAACGCTCATGGCAACACATGCGGCAAGCTTCTCTCGCAAGTTCGGAATGCCGGTCACGACGGCTGCGAAGCCAAGACCACTTGCTACTTGGCCCGCCTGCAGTGCTGTTGTAGCAACCCGTCTTCATCAGCCTGACCTTGAGGCTCAAGTACATCGAGCACTCCAAGTTGCTTGGTTCACAACGACTGCGCTTCTCGATCAGAACGAGGCCCTCCTTCCAGTCCTTTCGGAGGTTGCCGGCCTTGACGCCAAGGAGATCGTCCAAGCTGCTACCAATGACTCGGCGGTTGCCGACGCATTCGCCGCCGACAGGGCGACCGCCCGAAGCGCCAAGGGATCGCCCACTGAGGCTCAGAACAAGCACGCCATGGACGGCGACTTGTCCCGCTACACGGCCCCGTCACTTCTGATGACAGGCCCCGATGGCCGGACACTTGAAGCCGGCGGCTTCCAACCCGTTGAGGCCTACGACGTAATCATTGCCAATGCAGACCCCTCCCTTCCCAGGCACACGACAGAGACAGCCGTGGAGGCCCTTGAGGCGTCCCCTTGGCCACTTGCCGTTGTCGAGGTGGCATCCATACTTGCGCCACCGTTGACGCCACCTGACATTGAGGCCACTGAAGTCACGCTGATTGAGCTAGCCGCAGCAGGCGATGCAGAGCGCATTGCCGCAGGCAACGGCGCCTTCTACTCAATTCGGTAGGCCCCTAGAACACAGGGGTTCTGCAACAGCTTTCTCCTAAATTGCGGCTTCTGGGCGGCAAGACTGTTCCAACAGTGACTCACCCCGCAACTCACCCCTCCCTTTGGGGTTACAACGGGTGGAGATGACCACCAAATTGGCAACCAAACGCGACACCCCGCCGAGCGATCCCAAGCAACTCGCTGACTGGCTGGCACCGCGCCCAGGAGAGACGTATGAAGCGTGGAGCAAGCGCTTCGACAAGGCGGAAAAGAGGTTGGAGGGCGAACGCCGTCCAGCAGCTACCCGCCCACGTCAGACCCGAACGCGCGGTAGTCACCCCAAGCGTCGAGCCGCCTGAGGCAGCAAGGCTGGTCCGGCGGCCTCGGCCGCTGAACCATTGGGTCCCCTAGCGGCCTTGACAGCCGCCTCTCCCAGTCCCCGAAAGCCCGTTCTCTCCCTAAGCTGGTTTGTGTGACCCCCATCGTCAAAGTTGACCAACTCACCAAGTCATTTGGCAATTCAAAAGCACTCGATGAGGTCACGCTTGAGATCGATTCCGGTGAGGTCTTCGCCCTCCTAGGGCCCAACGGCGCAGGCAAGACAACTCTGATCCGCCTTCTCCTAGGACTAATCAGCCCTACATCGGGTCACGCTCAAGTCTTCGGCCTAGACAGTTGGTCCCAATCAGTTGAGATCCACAAACGGGTTGGCTGGGTCCCCGCGGAGCCAGCCCTCTGGCCACGCCTAACCGGGTCGGAAACCCTAACCCTGCTTGGCAACCTTCATGGAAGCTGTGACGAGCCTTACCGTGACCAGCTGATCGACCGTCTTGGCCTTGACGCTGATCGCAAAGTCGGCGACCTCTCCACTGGCAACAGGCAGAAGGTTGCACTGATCGCAGCCTTCATGACACGCCCGGACTTACTGGTTCTAGACGAGCCGACCGGTGGCCTAGACCCACTCCGAAAAGTGGTGTTCCGTGAACTGATGAACGAAGCCCGTGCAAATGGCCAAGCGATACTTCTGTCCTCACACATGCTTGGCGAGGTCGAAGGTGAGGCAGACCGAGTCGGACTGCTTCGCCAAGCCAAGTTGGTCAGAACTGGCACCCTCGAAGAGCTGCGGGTCGCCGCGGGTCCCAGCGCCGCCGGTCAACCCCATGGAGACCACGAACGCAGCCTTGAGGAGCTGTTCCTCTCCCTCTACAGCGACAATGACTAAAACCCCTTTTGCTGTCGTCGCTGGCCTCGGCTGGAGACGGGCTCGGACCGGGGCGATCGCTTGGGGATTGGTCTTTGCTCTCAGCGTCGTCGCAATTGTCGCCGCCTACTCAGCCGCATATGGAACCCCCGAGGAGCGGCAACAGCTCTTCAGGCTCTTTGGCGCTAACAAGGGCATCAGCGCTCTGTTCGGAAGTCCCCGAGGGCTTGACACCGTCGGCGGCTTCACCGCCTGGCGCTCAATGGGCTTCCTCCCGCTTGTCACCGCCGCGTGGGGCCTTGTAATCGCAACAGGCGCGCTTAGGGGTGAAGAGGACGAAGGCAGACGAGCAACGATTCTGGCCGGGGCAATCAGCCGAAGCAGATCCACTGCGGCGACACTGACGGGCCTGGGCCTAGCCGGCCTCCTGCTTTTCCTCATCACAGCCGTGTTCACAGTTGGATCAGCTTTGATCAATGGTGGATTCTCAGCCGGTGACGCTCTCTTCCTGACGCTGGCCTACTGTGCTGCGGGACCGCCGTTCATGGCGCTGGGGGCGTTCACCGCCCAGATCGCGCCGAACCGGCGTCAGGCATCAGGGATTGCTGCGGCGGTGCTAGGAGTCGCTTACATCCTCCGCATCGCTGCGGATGCAGACGCCTCGCTCAGCTGGCTGCGTTGGCTGACCCCAATTGGTTGGGTCATGGAACTGCGGCCAATAGTGGATCCACGCGCATGGCCGCTACTTCTCTTAGCTCTCTGGACGATCTTCTTCGGCCTGCTTGCGATTCGCGTGGCATCAGGACGCGACGACGAGGCTGCGTTCCTGCAGTCTTCGTCCAGCAGAAAGCCGCGCACATTCCTGCTCGCCTCATCCCTAGGCCTTGCTTTGAGGGAGCGTTTGGGAGGGCTGGCGGCATGGGTGTTGGGCACAGGGCTCTCCATGTTCGCTATTGGGCTTCTGAGCAAAGCGATAACCAAGGTCGCTACCCAGTCAGGGGGGCTTCAGAAGCACATCGAACAGACCACCAGTAACCCTGTGGACATCTCGACGCCGACCGGATACCTGGCCGTGATGTTCGTCTTCGTGGTGATTGTTGTGTCGCTACACGCCGTCGGCCACAGCAATGTCACCGCCGAGGAGGAACGGGAGGGACGTTCTGCGACGGCTCTAGCCGCACCGCTCTCTCGCAACGCTTGGCTCGGCGGTCGGGTTGGAGTTGGGCTGATTGGCTGCCTCGCCGTAAGCCTTGCCGCGGCCATTGGAGCATGGTTGGGTTCGGTTGTCTCAGGGGCCGGTGTCTCCCTTCTTGACATGTTGGGCGCAGCCGCGAACATGCTGCCCGCCGTGCTGCTGTTCCTCGGAATCGGATTCGCGGCCTTCGCCTATGTCCCTCGTCACGCGTCGGCCATTGCATGGTCGGCGATTGGCATCTCCTATCTCTGGGAACAGACGGGGGCTGTGATTAAGGCGCCCGAATGGGTTCTTTCCTTCTCACCATTCCATTGGGTGAAGCCAGTGCCAGCCGTAGATCCGGCGCTAACCGCCCTGTTCGTCTTGGGGATAGCTGGGATCGTTCTCCTTGGCCTGGCCTTCCACCGTTTCAACCGGCGGGATCTCTCATCGAAGTAGTCGCCGCGTGCAGTGCCACCATCATTTAGATGAGCACAATTAATGCAGTTGATCCTGTTCCAGCCGACACATCCGAACAGTCGGCACATGAACGCCACTTCGGAGGGCATCAACATCTCCACGGAGCCTTTGGCGATGACCCATTCGGCGCTCTCGCCGAGCGCATCGCGCTCTTCTTTGGCACGCCTACTTACATCATGGTTCAGACTGCCATCGTCATCGTCTGGGTCGGCCTCAATGCGGTGGGCGTTGCGTTCGCTTGGGATCTCTACCCATTCGTCTTCCTCAACCTTGCGTTCTCGCTTCAGGCTGCTTACGCCGCGCCTTTGATCCTGCTTGCGCAGACACGCTCAGCCGAACGGGAGAAGCACGCGGAGAAGGCTGCTGCTGACCACCGCGACGAGGTTGCCAACCAGCACAGCAAGCTGATTGAAGAGAACACACATCTGACCAAGGACACTCAGGCCCTCACCAACGAGGTGAAGGCTCTGACTGAAGAAATTAAGACGCTGACCGAGAAGGTCAGCTCAGCGCTTAACCGACCTTAAGTAGGTCTACTACGAAGACGAGCGTGGCATTCGGACCGATTGACCCCTGCCCGTTTGCTCCGTAGGCAGTATCTGGTGGGCAGGTCAGCTGGCGACGTCCGCCAACCTTCATGCCAACCACGCCCTCGTCCCAACAAGGAATGACGTTGCCGGCTCCCAACGTGAACTGGAATTCATTCGGATCGCGGTTCCAGCTGGCATCAAAGACCTTCTTGGTCGTCCAATCGACACCGAGATAGCGCATCGTCAGTGGGTCCCCGCTCTTGGCGGCTGCGCCTGCACCAACAACAATGTCTCTGCTAACCAGAGTCTTGGGAGGATTGCCACCCGGAATGGATGGCACAGGCTTCTTAGCAATGGCGGCCGGTACATCTACTGGGGCAGCTGCAGCGGTACTGGTCGCAGGAGCCGTGTCAAGAGCTTGAGTGCTGGCGGTAGTGGAAGCGCTGTCCTTGGACCCGGCTCCCACTACTGCAGCTACGGCGATCGCAAGCGCTGAAAGGACAACGACAATGATTGTGCGGCGTTCCATAGGTCTCGTTATCCCTCCAGCGGCCTGACGGCTACTTGGCGCTCGTGGTTGTCGTGGTGGTGCTTGAAGACTTCTTCTTGGTCGAGGACTTTTTGCTCGACGACTTCTTCTTGCTCGACTTGCTCTTCGTCATGGCACGGAAGGTCGCGGTGCCAAATGGCTGCTTGCCACGGAACACGGTCACACCGAGGGCCTTGTTGAGAATTGATGCTGCGCTTGACGAAAGCACAACGCTGATCTTGGAGCCGACAAGAGCGCCGTCCTTATTGACGGTCCGTGTGAGCGACTTCAGACGGAGCTGGTAGATCGCAACGCGGGTCTTCTTGTACGAGCCCGTGATCTTCCTCGACTCAGTGTTGAGCGCCACATTCGTGAATGTGACCTTCTTGCTCCCCTGAGCAAAGGTCAGGCTGGCTGCCGTGTGGACAGACCCGATCAGGCTCTTGGTGACAATGCGCCCGCCGACTGCAGGCAGAACCGCGGCCGAGGCAACAGTGCGACCTGTGCCTTCAGGGACGACCTTGACCCCGGCGGCCTTGAGCTTGGAGGCAGTGCCTGGGTTGATGGCAAGCGTGATGCTGCCGGAAGTGATTGTGCGCGACTGGGCAGCGGTCGTTGGCTTGGCCTTAGAAGTCGACGTGGTCGACTTGCTGGAGCCGCCACAGGCGGTGAGGCCCACCACAAGGGATGCGGTAAGAAGGGCAGTGACTGTCTTGAATCCGATACGAAGGGTCATGTCTTCTCCTGTTTGGTGCTTGTCCCGATTGTGGGGTATCTGGAATCCTCCCGACTCCAGATGAAGGAAATCTAAGGGAAGAATCCGGATTGTGCGGCAACGGCACTGAATCTTGCCTCAACCACCCGCTCACCTTGGTCAGAAAGGGCCTAGAACAGGGCTAAAGGCGGGCTGCGCGGGCTGAACCCGACCAGCCGGCAAACGCCAGAACTCCAACAACAATCCCCAGCCAGTGAAGCCCGGTAAGGGTCGCGAGTGCGCTCGGTATGCCAGCAATGGCGGCCCCCGCGAGCCCAGCCAACAGGCTCAGCGCAGCAACTCGCGCTGCGGCCACGCAGGCCAACACCCAGGCAAGTGGACCGATCAGGAATCCCCAGTCAACAAAGTCCTGATGGTCCAAGAAGAGCATGCTGCCCGCGGCCAGCAGGGCGACGGCGACAATCACTGCTGCGGTTGCCACTAGGGCTCGCTTGCGATCAAAGCTCTCTATTTGGGCGGACTTCACTTCACGGATCATTGCGCAATGGATAATCTCCCGCTCCCATGCTTGGATCCCCCCGGCTAAAGACGCAGAGCAAGCGCACATCACGCCTTCTGAGGCCAGCGGCGCTGTTCATGGTCTCCTTGGTAGGCATGGCGCTGGCTGCCCCAGCAGCGCTCGCAGATGCGGGAGTTGACCGCCTTGGCTTTGCCGGGAAGATCCCCACACAGGTCGGCCTCAACTCCGCCTGGGTAGTTATCGCTGGCTGCCTTGTGATGTTCATGCAAGGCGGGCTCGCCATGGTTGAGGTGGGTTTTGTCCGCGGGAAGAACGCCGGTTCAATCATTCCCAAATTCCTTGTCAACTTCTCGCTCTGCGCAGCCGCGTATTGGGCTGTCGGCTTTGGATTCTCCTTCGGTGACGGCAACTCGCTGATTGGCACAAGCGGTTGGTTTATGGGAAGCGCTCACGACTTCGCCCTCGCCTGGCCGAGGTACACCAACGGAGTCACGGCGGAAGCGCTGTGGTGGTTCCAGTTCACCTTCTGCGCGATTGCCCTGGCGATCGTTTGGGGAACAACGCTCGAGCGCATTAAGTTCAGCGTCTACATCGTTTTCGCAATCGCGTTCAGCGCCTTCATCTACCCAGTGGTCGCCCATTGGATCTTCAGCGATGGCTGGCTGCGGACCGACTTCCACGTTCAAGACTTCGCCGGTTCCATCGTTGTCGATGTAACCGCAGCCGCTGCCGCACTAGCGGTCCTACTCGTCCTCGGGCCACGGCGCGGCAAGTACGGAAGCGATGGGCGCCCTCGCGCTATCCCCGGCCACAACATGCCCCTCTTTGGGCTTGGCATATTCATTCTGTGGCTTGGCTGGTACGGCTTCAACCCAGGTTCCACACTGTCTGCCCTAGACGGCCGCTTCCCCGAAATCGTGATCATCACAACACTCGCTGGTGGCTTTGGAGTCTTGGCTGCTGTCTCGCTGATGTGGTTCAGAACCAAGACCTTCGACATTGGCATGAGCGGCAACGGTGCCATCGCGGGCCTAGTTGCCATCACTGGCCCCGCTGGCTATATCGATGCTTGGGCAGCCCCAATCATTGGCGCCATCGCCGGCTTGATCGTCGTCGAGGGGGTCCTGCTGATTGACAAGAAGATCGACGATCCAATCGGAGTGCTCTCAGCCCACGGTCTTGCTGGCATTTGGGGCGGCTTGTCGCTCGGTCTCTTTGCAGCCCCCCGGCTGGCTGCCTACAACCTGCCGGGAAGCCACGGTGGGCTCTTCTACACCGGGTCTCTCACCCAGATGGGCTCGCAGGCGCTCGCCATTGTTGTCGTGTTCGCATTCGTCTTCTCAACCTCATATGCCGTTTTCTGGGTCACCAACAAGATCTACGGCCTGCGCGTCAGCCCTGAGATGGAGAACGCTGGTCTCGACATCAGCGAACATGGCATGTATGGCTATCCCGAACAGTTCATTCCCGCGGCCGAGTTTGGCCTGAGCGGTGTTCCAGCCCTTGAACGGGTTGGTACTGGCCCCATTTCCGATCCGGAGGTAACGACATGAAGAAGATCGAAGCATTTGTAAGACATGAGGCATTTGAGCCA
>WLNJ01000035.1 GCA_009699865.1 Actinomycetota bacterium | reverse complement strand
CGCCATCGCCGGCTTGATCGTCGTCGAGGGGGTCCTGCTGATTGACAAGAAGATCGACGATCCAATCGGAGTGCTCTCAGCCCACGGTCTTGCTGGCATTTGGGGCGGCTTGTCGCTCGGTCTCTTTGCGGCCCCCCGGTTGGCTGCCTACAACCTGCCGGGCAGCCACGGTGGACTCTTCTACACCGGGTCTCTCACCCAGATGGGCTCGCAGGCGCTCGCCATTGTTGTCGTGTTCGCCTTCGTCTTCTCAACCTCATATGCCGTTTTCTGGGTCACCAACAAGATCTACGGCCTGCGCGTCAGCCCTGAGATGGAGAACGCTGGCCTCGACATCAGCGAACATGGCATGTATGGCTATCCCGAACAGTTCATTCCCGCGGCCGAGTTTGGCCTGAGCGGTGTTCCAGCCCTCGAACGGGTTGGTACTGGCCCCATTTCCGATCCGGAGGTAACGACATGAAGAAGATCGAAGCATTTGTAAGACATGAGGCATTTGAGCCAATCCGCGAGGAGATGCTTGAGCTTGGCTTCCCATCCCTCACGGTCACCGAGGTGAAGGGATCAGGCCGTCAGAAGGGAATCGTTGAGACCTACAGAGGCGCCCAACTAACCAACCATCTTCGGCCCAAGATCAAGATTGAATGCGTTGTCGAGGACGGCCATGTCGAGACAGTCGTTCAGACAATCCTCAAGCACGCACGGACCGGCAATGTTGGGGACGGCAAGATCTTCGTGATGCCGATCGAAGCGGCCTACCGAGTGCGCACGGGTGAGTCTGGGGATCTAATCCTTCAGGCTCACGAGCCAGAGCAGCCCGACGCCAGCTGACCCAGCCGCCCGGCGTTGCGGGGCTAGTGAGTGACGATCAGCTTCGTAGTCTTGGTGGCTGAGAGGCCCGCTGCATCAACTAGGACGATGGTCACGCGGTAGATCCCCTTGACCAAGCCCTTGGTGTTGAACCTGACGGTGCTTGAGCCCGATAACACCGCGGCGCGCGTTGAGGCCTTGCGGAAACGGACTGAGCGCGATGCACCCTCAATGGTGATCAGCGCACTTCCGCCCTTGGTGGACGTGAACTTGATCAGCGCATTGCGCTGACGGCTCTTGAGCTTGGCTGGGAACTTGACCGAGGAAACCTTCGGTGAGGTGCGCAGAACCTGTGTGATGAACCTGCGCTGACTCCCAGCGGCGGTGTACAGCCAGGTCGCGGAAACGGTCCCGTCTGCTCCGGTTGCCAACACTGGAGTTCCATCATGCAAACCCGTGGGAACTACGAGGGTCGCGTAAAGACCGTGTGGCTTGTAGACATCTTTCGAGCTTGCCGTTGTGTAACGAATCTCGGTCGTGAGGTTCCTCCAGAACAGCGAAACCGACCCGCTGTTTGAGAGCAGACCGGCGGCTGTGACACTGCCGCTGAAGTTGCCAGAAACAACCTGCTGGCCGGATCCAACCACCTTGGCACCCGAGCTAGTCAGGCGGCTGTAGGTCACCTTGGAAGGAGTGGCCCCGACACCGTCAACCCAAGTGACAACGGCGGCACCCGATGCATTTACGCTGAGCACCGGCGCGGACTTGACCGCTGTGGTCGCGTTCGAAAGCGACGGGACGGAAGCTGGTGCGTCTCCTCCGGTGGTAATCCGGGCTGCGACAACCTGGTGATTTCCTCCGCTGAGGCTTAGCCAGACCAGCTGAACTGCGCCAGCGGCTGTCATCTTGGCTTGAAGGCCTGAGTCGTACGTTGAGGTCAGGATCTTCTGCGGAGTGAGGTCCACTTCGTCACCCTGAGTGATCTGGGTTGTTCTAATCGAGGGCGCCAGGGTGTCTTTGAGGGTCTCGAGCCAGACGATGGTGCTGGCACCAGTTGCCTTGCTGAAGACGAGGGGGTGCGAGCAGCTGGTGGAGTCGGATCGGCAGTAGTCGGTCGCTGCTCGTGCCGGGGACACTGGGCCTAGAGGTATCTCTGCCCCAGCCTGATCAAGTCTCTTGGTGATAAGAGATGCTGGGGTAGAAGCCTCAATCCATGCAACCGTTGCTACGCCGTAGCCGTCTAGGCCGACTGAAGGCTGGGTTGCGTCAATAAGACCGCTACTGACCGCTGTCGTAACTGCGTTCAACACGCCCTTGGGGCTGAAGCGTCGAAGCTTGATCACACCCTTGTTGCTGACATTCTTCTGGGAGTAGACGATGGCCCCGTTGCCGGTCTTGTCAAAGGTGATTGCTGGATCAGACGCAGATCCGCTTGTGTCGCTTACGAAGTACGGGGCAACAGCTCGGCCATTTGGTTGGACCTGCGCAATCCGGATGCGCGTCTTGCCCGACACTGAGTCGAGATCGTTGTAAAGGAGCATGGTCGTCCCGTTGGGAAGTACCCGGGCTGACACGAGCGTCGTGTCGCTCCCGCCGATGGTCGCTCCGAGAACTGACCTAGTTAGCCAGCCGGGCTTGGCCGCCCCCATCGCGCTAGGCGCGAGTGACAACGCAGCCGACACGGCAACCGAAGCGATGTAAATGCCTCTCCTCACCGGTCTAAGACTAGGGATTCCCCATAAGAGAATCCTCAGTTGACTACAAAACCCCAGTTCATAAAGGCGAAAACCGCGATCCGGCCCTAGCTGCCGATGGGACTTCCGAACTTCTCAAGCATCGCGTCGACAATCTGGCCGGGCTGGTCCTCTTGAAGGAAGTGGTGTGCCCCCGTGATGCAAACCGGGTCCCCAGCAGTAGGCAGCGTCTCGGTGAAGTACTCAGCGGACTTTGGATACGGGAACATTGGGTCGCTGTCACTGAAGGCAACGAGGCTTGGGCCAGTGAACTCGCGCAGCTTCTCGCGCGCGGCGGCCATCTCAGCAGCACCAGGGTCAGTTGCCTCAATCGGCACGAGCAGTGGGAATGTCTGCGGGGCAGCCTTGCTTTCAACCGATGGGAACGGTGCGTCATAGGCAGCAATGACCTCAGGTGAAAGCTCGTTCACTGTTGCTGCTTGGAGAATCATCCCGATGGGCAGGTCAGGTGTGCTCGCAACAAAATTGCGCCATTGCATGAACGCCTCAGAGCCCTTGGCAATCGAGAGGCTCGTGTTCATGACAACAATCCGGCCCACTTGGTCCATGTGATCTGCAATCCACTTCAGCCCAAGCAGTCCACCCCAGTCGTGCACCACTGCGGTGACGTTCTCAAGTCCGTCAATCGCGGCCAAATGCGCTGCAAGGCTTTCGGAGTGGGTCTTGTAGCTGTACCAGTCCTTATCAAGTGGCTTGTCGCTGCGGCCCATGCCGACAAGGTCTGGGCAGACAACGCGGTGACCGGTTGAGACGAGCTTGTCAACCACTCCGCGGTAGAGGTATGACCAGGCTGGCTGACCGTGGAAGCAGAGAACAGTTGGCCCTGTGCCCTCATCCAAGTGGTGGAGGCGGTAGTCAGCTCCAGCGACCGAGACATCCACATAGTTCGGCTCGTACGGGTAGCCGGGAAGGTCTGCGAACTGCTCGTCAGGGGTGCGGAAGATCTCCATCGTCAATCTCTCTCCTCAAGTGTCACTCGGTTAGAGCGATCTTACGACGCGGCGGCGAGTGCCGTCAGCCGCAGGAGGTCCGAGCAACCATTGCTCGGAAGCGGTTCATCGTTGCGCGCTGCATGTCGTCATGGGTTTGGCCGCGCAGGCTGCGAACGCGCTCATGGTGAAAACGTGACCGCAGGCTCTCGCTGTGCCCAATGATGTCGCGTACTTGGATCTTGAATCGGCACCTCAGGAACCGTGCCAGCCGGACAGTTGCAGTCCGCTGAGCAGTGTTGTTCATCACTCCGGAATCGGACATGCCTACGTTCTCCACGCCGATTGCCCTGTCATTCAGGCCCACGGTGTGCCGGCACATCACGCCGAGTGGAACAAGTTGATAGATCCTCCCGTTGGTATCCACGATGAAGTGGGAGCAGAGGCCTGGGAGTTCGTGCAATTCGATGTCTGGTGTGTCGGAGCGGAACTCGTCAAACACGGGCGATGCCGTCGTGGACTGCGTCCAATGTTCAACCAAGACCCGTGGGTGCAGCACGTTTGACCTAGTTCCATAGTGGCGCCGCGCATAGGCGGCCATCTCACTCTTGCGCTTGTGCCCGTAGGGAATCCACCTGTGGTTGATGGGCGGGCGTAGGGACCCAGCCGCGTGGACTGGGGTCTGTGCGATGCCACCTGTAAAGAGGAGTGAGAAGGATGCGAGTAGCGCGGTCACTGGTCCCACGGTAGTTGATGTCTCTACTGCCTCCGCAAGCGCGTCAGATTTGCTGACGCCGGAGCGTCCTCTCCTTTGCAGGGTCGCTGGGCCGGACTTACATCCTTTCGTCTGGCTCAGCGGCCACCAGTTTCCCCCACCGGAAGGAGTCCATCAATGTGGACGCTTACAACCCGCGGCTTCTACTCAGTTGTCGCCCATCGTGAATTGCCCGACACCGTGCTTGTGCGAGGACGGGTGCGCGCTGACCTTGATGCCCTTGGAGACTTGATCCCCGGATTGACCGTGTATGAGGATCGCGGTGCCGACTACCGCTATCGGGCCGTCGTTTCGTCCCCAGCTTGGCGCGCAGCATTGGATGCGATGGCGTCAGAGATTGACTACGACAACTTCAAAAACGCTGTCGCAGAGCGGCAGGGCCACGGCCGGGCGAGGGTCTACGGCAAGGTCTGGAGCGTCCTCCACCCCCTGCAAACCAATGGGGCATGACGGGCCACAAAACTCCTCGAGTCCGTGTCAGGTTCACGCAGAGTCGAACGACTAAGTGTTCATGACTAACGCCACACGCATCTCCGGCCTTCCTGACAAACCCTCAACGCTTGTCCTCACAGACGCTGCCGCAGACCGCTTCGCTGGTTCACACCTCGGCGGAACTGTTGACGCGGCCATGTTGGCGGTCATTGCCGCCGAGCACCTCCACTCCGGTCGGACGGCCGGTTGGCGCACGCTTGACACCTCAGGCGAGTGGAAGCTTGAGGCGGACATCATCTCCAGCTACCGCCAGCAAGGCGAAAGCGATGAGATCCTCTACCGGGTGCTTGACGGCATCGGCCTTCTGCGCGTAACGGAGAAATCAGTTCGGGTGAAGGTGGCAGCTCCCAGCCCTGCGGCAGCTCTCGCCGTTGAGAACTGGTTCCGCCAGCGCTTCCCCGAGCACGTCGAGGAAGACAAGTTCAAGGGCAAGGTGTTGACCCGTGTGATCTGGCAAGGCCATGACGGCTACCCAGAGGAGTTCTCGCGCAACATCGACTCTGAGAAGTTCATTGATGTTGAACGCAACTACGCAGAGTCCACCCGCAACTCGATGGCTGAACTACTGGAGTTCCGTCCACCGTCCAAAGCCGGTCGCCTGGTGCTGTTCCACGGCGCTCCGGGCACAGGTAAGACCCACGCCATCCTCTCCCTTGCGGCTGAGTGGCGCGAGTGGGCCGACCTGATGATGATCTCCGACCCTGAGCGTCTGATGTCAGACCCCAGCTATCTCCTGAAGCTGATTAGGACCCCTGAGTCAGCGCGCGGAACAAAGGCGAAATTCAACTCCAACCGCTGGCAAGTTCTTGTCTTGGAGGACGCTGGAGAGTTCCTTGCCCCAACCGCCAAGGTCGAAACCGGGCAGGCCCTCTCTCGCTTGCTCAACATCACCGACGGGATTGTGGGCCGTGCAAGCCAGTCCCTCCTACTGATCACAACCAATGAGAACAGCAAGAACCTCCACCCCGCGGTTTCGCGCCCGGGTCGCTGCATGGCAGAGATTGAGTTCAACGCCCTTAACCGCGCGGAGATCGCTGCCTGGTGTGCAGACCGCGAGTTGGAAACTCCAGATCGCGACACAATGACCCTTGCCGAGCTCTACGCCGCCACGCGCGGGAAAGAGATTGTCAGCAAGCCACAGAGCAAGATCGGCTTCGCCGCGTGAGAATGTCCACATGACCCCGCGGCCACCAAAAGAGAAGCGCCACAGCCCGAGCGCCATCAAGACATTCGAACAGTGCCCAAAGAAGTGGCAGTTCCAGTACCGGCTGCGCCCGCCTATTGACAAGAAGATTGGCCCGCCGCTGATCCTCGGCAACGCAATCCACACCGTGCTTGAACGGGTGATGGAGATGCCAGCCGCTGAGCGCGACCTGCCAGCCGCCCAGGACATGCTGCGCAAGGTGTGGGCAACAGTTGAGGGCCGCGGCGAAGCGTTTGAAAGCCGTGACCAAGAACGCGAGTTTGGTGAGCGTGGGTTGGGCATCCTTGCCTCCTACGCTGAGACTCCTGACTGGCAGGTAACCCCGCTGCACGTTGAGCAGTGGGCCCAACTCGACCTGCCCGGGGGCAGCCAGCTGTTTGGCAAGATCGACCGCGTCGACGCCCTTGACGACGGGATCGAGATCATCGATTACAAAACCGGCAAGTGCAAGATCCCCGCTGATGCCTTGGACCAGGACATTGGCGCGCAGGTCTACGCCGTGGCCGCCGAGAACACTTGGCAGAAGCCGGTCAGGAGAGTCCGCTTCATCTTCCTAGAGGCAGGCGTTGACCGAATCTGGGAACCCGACGAGGACCTGATCGACCTCCGCGAGCTACTTGCCGACGAGGTAGACACGATCGAAACCACCACCGACTTCGAAACCCGCAAGACGCCTCTGTGCAACTGGTGCGACTACCAGGCCATGTGCCCGGCGTTCGCTGCTGCTTAGGGCTAAGCCAAGGCCTCTCTCACCTCAGCCGGCATCTCTACTGGCTTCCATGTTTCGGGGGAGATGAAGACATTTCGTACGTGGCCTTCGGTTACGCGTTGGCCCTCGCGGGTGATCGCGAGGTTCCAGGTCATCGATGTCGTCCCAAGATCGACTGACTCAATGGTGATGTCGAGTGCCTCGTCAAAACTGACGGGTGCTAGGTACTTCACATTGGCCTCGGCAACGACAACGTCAACGCCATGTTTGCCGGCAAGGTCGGGGTAGCCGGCACCGCCAAGGATCTCGCGCCACATCTCGGTGCAAGCAATGTCGAAGTAGAGAAGGAAGTTCGCGTTAAAGACGATCCCCTGCGGGTCGCATTCGTTGTAACGAACCCTGAGTGAGTGGGTGAACGGAAGCACGCGAGGGATCTTCCCATTACTCCCCCAGCGGCACCTGCCTCCCCTAGCTTTGAATTACAACCCTGGGACGGCACTCTCACAAAGGAGACCGCTGATGCTTGGCTGGTGGCTGTTTGGAATTGCACTTCTCCTCGTAGGGCTCGCCGCTATGTCGGTTCGCGTTGTTCGCGAGTACGAACGCCTCGTGATCTTCCGGCTCGGGAAGCTCCGTGGTGGGGAACACGGGCCTGGACTGATCTTCATCGTTCCCCTCCTTGAGACCACTAAGCGGGTGTCAATGCGGATCGTGACGATGCCAATCCAGTCGCAAGGAATCATCACTCGTGACAACGTCAGCGTCGATATTGCAGCGGTCGCCTACTACCGGGTCGTTAACGCTGTCAGGTCAGTTGTCGCCATCGAGAATGTTGCCGCTGCCATCAACCAGATCGCACAGACCACACTCAGGGCAGTTGTCGGCAGGCACACACTGGATCAGTCTCTCTCAGACACTGAGGCAATCAACGAAGACCTGCGCAAGATCCTTGACATCCAAACTGAGGAATGGGGTGTGACCGTAACCATCGTGGAGTTGCGTGACATCCAACTCCCCGAGTCAATGAAGCGAGCGATGGCCAAACAGGCGGAGGCTGAAAGGGAGAAGCGAGCGAAGATCATCGCTGCCGATGGTGAGGCGTTGGCAGCCGACCGCTTGGCGGACGCAAGCGACGTGATGATGGATCACCCGGTTGCGCTTCAGCTGCGAACACTCCAGACCATGCTGGAGATCGCAGTGGACAAGAACAGCACGGTGCTGTTCCCGGCGCCACTCTTGAGCACAATTCAGGAACTGGGCAGTTTCCTCGCCCGACAAGGCCAAGTGGACACCGGTGGAAATGGCAGCCGTCCCAAGGCACGGGAGAGCCAAGAGAGTTAGCGGCTACAGGCCTCGCGTGGTCAAGTGCCACATGCCGCACTGATCACAGTGGTAGACCTTCATCTGGTGGGAGCCGGGGTTCTGGGACTTCACCCATCCGGCTGACTGCCTTGCCTCAGCCTCAGTGCGGTAACGGCCACTCTTTCCTTCGCAGATCATCTGGGCCCGATCCTCGTAGGCCTGTTGGCGTTCGACGGCGCGGCCGTCTTGGCGTTTCCCTCCGCGTCTTGCCTTGCCTCTGCCCATACAGGTGAGAATGGCGCCCCGGACGGCAGATAACAAGGGTTGGGGTACCTGTGACAAGCCTCACGCTAGGTGGGCTAACGCACAGTAAGCGACCTCCGGCCGTCATAAGCTCCACAGTTCACGCCCACGGAAGAGAACAATTGAGCACAGACACAGTTAGCCCGCAGGACCTCGCCAACCTCCAGGTCCCCCACGACAACCCGCACCACACGCGCAGATGGACCATCCTCGGCGTGATCGGCATCGCACAGCTGATGGTTGTGCTCGACGCAACGATTATCAACATCGCGCTGCCATCAGCGCAGCAGGCGCTCCACTTCTCTGACGCGTCGCGGTCGTGGGTCGTCACCTCCTATGCGCTGGCGTTTGGTGGCTTGCTCTTACTTGGTGGACGAATCTCTGACCTCTTTGGCCGTAAGTGGACGTTCATCGCAGGGTTGATTGGCTTCTCGGCCGCATCAGCACTAGGCGGATCAGCCCAGGACTTCCACCTGCTGGTCGCAGCACGGGCACTTCAGGGCGCATTTGGCGCCATCCTTGCCCCCGCGGCACTCTCACTGCTGACGACCACCTTCACGGACGGTAAGGAGCGCGGTAAGGCGTTTGCGATCTTCGGTGCTATCTCCGGCGGTGGTGCTGCCGTGGGCCTTCTGCTCGGCGGAGTGCTGTCCCAGTACCTCTCATGGCGCTGGTGCATGTACGTGAACCTCTTCTTCGCCATTCCGGCAGCAATTGCCGCACTCACACTCGTTCACAATGTGCGCTCAGCAACCCACCCGCACCTGGATATTCCGGGAACCCTGTTTGGGTCCCTTGGCCTGCTGTCGCTTGTGTATGGCTTCGCCAAAGCAGAGTCCAACGGCTGGGGCGATCAGACAACGCTTCTGTTCCTCGGCGCTGGCGTTGCACTCCTTGTCGCCTTTGGGGTCTGGATCAACAACGCCAAGCAGCCACTCCTTCCACCACGCGTGGTCATGGACCGCAACCGCGGCGGGTCATACCTAACGATTCTGTTGGCTGGGCTTGGGATCTTTGGCGTGTTCCTCTTCCTCACCTATTACATGCAGCAGAACCTTGGCTTCAGCCAGGTGAAGACAGGATTTGCGTTCGTTGTGATGCCGATCTCAATCGTCTCCTCCTCGATGATCGCCCAGACCAAGTTGCTGCCTAAGTACGGACCGCGACCACTACTCCTGTTTGGGATGACGATGAGCGGCCTGGGGATGATCTACCTCGCGCAGCTGACCCCAGACTCCACTTACTTGGCAAATGTGATGCCCGCACTGATCATGTTCGGAATTGGCTTCGGCAACATCTTCGCGACAGCCATCAACACGGCAACACTGGGCGTTGAGCCTAAGGATGCCGGCGTTGCTTCAGCCCTAGTCAACACCTGCCAGCAGGTTGGCGGCGCCGCGGGTACGGCCTTGCTGAGCACCATCGCGCTGAACGCCAACAAGAGCTACCTAACAACCAACGCCTCACCGCAGATGGCTAAGCAATGCCTTCAGCCGCTAGTCGGGCCGATGAACGACGTCTGTGCAGCGGGCGCAGTCCACGGCTACACCGTTTCATTCTGGGTGAGCGCGGGGATCTTCGCTGTTGGCGCCGTTGTCGCAGCCATCACGGTGTTGCCGGGCAAGCAGGCCATGCCTGGGCACGGCGACGCTGCTGCCGCCGGCGCACACTGAGCAGAGTCTAGAAAACAACGAGTTAACTCGCCACCCAAACAACGGGCCCGGGTGTTTGTGTGCGTGTTAGCGCGCGCGCTTGAGAGTGAGTGCTTGCACCTTGGTTGTCTTGCGGCCAACGGTTGGTGTGAACGCGGTGGTGATCGTGAGCTTGAGTGGCCCACGACGCAGTGCTCCGCGGCCCGACTTGCCAATCTTGCAAGCGACGGCGTAAACGCCCGCGGCTGTTGACGTGACATTCACAGTGCAGTGAGTCGTTACCCGCCGCCCAGCCCTGGTTGTTGCCGTCAGCTTAATTTTGCCCGCACCGGGTGCCATCACGGAAGTGGTCCAAGTAACAAGTGACCGTGTTGCCTTCACCTTGCCCTTGGTGAGCGCAAGCACTGGGTTGCGCACGGTGAGACCGTGGAAGTCAGACCCCGCCACGCCGTAACCCGTCAGGTTGGCTGACACAAGCGCCAGTGGCACCGTTGCTATCGCGTCGAAGGCCGCTCCTCCAACGGTTGGCGCAATACCCGCAAAGGAAATGCTGGACAGCAGTGTGGACCCCTCAAATGCAAACGCGCCGATCGAAGCGAGCGTCGATGGAAGGCTGACGCTGGTGAGCTTAACTGCCGATTGGAATGCGCTTAGGCCAATGGTGGTCACATGGCTGGGCGCAGCAAAACTCAGACGGTTGAGCGATACGAGAGTCGCAAACGCACCGTCACCAATGGTCGTGACCTTGGAGGGAATTGTGAGGCTTGCCAGTTTAATTGCCGATTGGAATGCGGCTTCATCGATCGTAACAAGGCTTGGTGGCAGCGTGATCGCCTCAAGGTTCGGGGCGTTATAGAAGGCAAAACCTCCAATAGTCGCGACCTTGCTAACCCTTTGAAACGTCACACTCTTAAGGCCGCTGTTTCCCGAAAAGGCTTGAGAGGCAATTGTGACAACGCTGTTGGGGATTGTCACTCTCTCTATCGAAGACTTGGCAATGAACGCCGAGTCCCCAATAACAGTGACGGGATGCCCTCCAATGCTGGAAGGAATCGTCAGAGTCGCAGGGCATGTCGCTGAGCAGCCCGTGATTGTGACCGCCGTTCCGCTGTCGGTGTAGGTGAAGTCACCACTCACATCGGCCATCGCAGGGCTTGCAAAAACGCTCAAACAGGCTGCAACAGCTATCGCGACCAGACCGGTCTTGATGCGGCGGGTTGGTTGACTGCGCAGGGTGCTTGTCATCTTGGGTCCTTTGGGGTTCTAGTAAGGCAAGCGCAGAAAGCCCTTAATGGTCTGCACTCGCATGAAACCAGCTTTCAGTGCAAGTGGAGATTTTTTATATCACAATCTTCCCAAGAGCTTAGAAGGTTCCTCACTACCAACTCAGCCAAGCCACGAGACTTATCATCTGGGACTGCCCCTCGGCACTTGCGCTTTTTCACACAAATGGGTAACTTTTTGGCATGCGCACACTCAGATTGGTATCACTCACCTCCTCAGTCCTCCTGATTGCAGTTACAGGCAACGCCTCTGCGGCAGTGCCAACAACGGTCATCAGCGGCACCCTGGCTCCAGGAGCCAGCGGCAAAACCATGAGGGTTGTCGCCCTCCAAAGCAAGGGACCCGCGGTCACTGCCACAGCGTCCTCCAGTGGTGCTTTCTCTCTGAAGGTACCCCGCTCATCTGTCAACGGGCTATCCCTTCAGTTGCTTACCTCAAAGGGTCGCTACGCCGGACCAGTCTTGCTCTACGTCAAGAGCCGTGTTGGAGCCGAACGCTTTAAGACAACGACGGCGGCAACGATCAAGCTGGGCACGGTAACTCTTGCCACCGGCTACGCCAAGCTTTCGAAGTTCCTCGCATCCTCAGCCGTTTACTCCACGGTAGGCGCGGGCGCAGTCAGCCTGAACACGGCTGGCGCACCAATTGGTGCCGGCAGGTTGGGCTTGGTCTCCACTACATCGCGCAGGGCCACTGCTAGAGGAGCTGCCGGTAGCGGGGGCGCCATTGGCGGCACCTGTGCAAGCAGCGGTAGTCCTGAAACGGGTCCGGGCGGAGACTGCGATGCCGACGGCGTACCAAATGTTGTTGATGTAGACGACAACGGCAACCTGTCACTCGACATGACAGACAAACAAACCTCACAAACGACTGCGGGAATCGCCCCGTGGAGCGAGATCATCATGGGCCTTGGGCAGGCCCAAAACGCTAATACTGGCGCGACGGCGGAGTCGATCAACTCCCTGCTCGGTCCTCAGGTAGGAATGACCGGCTCAGACGGCCTCAACATCGTGCTGTTTGTAGATGAAAAAGCCATCACCAGCACCGCATCAGCAACTCCCTTCGACTATGTCTGGGCGACATGCTCAACCGGTGTCGCTTGGTGCAGCCCCGGCACCGATACGGCCAACATGAACGGCATCGGGTGGTACGAAGGAACACACGGCTCTTGGGCCTCATTCCACGGTGCCCGGTGTGTCAGTGCCAGCAGTGGAGGCGGTTACACATGCACCAACAAGCCATCGTCATATCCCGGCTTCGGCCTGATCAATGTTCCACCCAATGGCGGTCCCAGCGGTAACACAACTTGGGTTGCCTCTATCAAGCCAAATGCGCTTGACACGCTTGGAACTGTAATACCAGGAAGCCTTTTCAGCCTGAATTACCGCGCCACACCAACGGGCGCTGTGAGTCAAGCTCCGGTTGCGATCCAACCCTATTTCGTAACCACGCCCGGAGTGAAGTCGTACACGACTGGCGGGGTGACGACCACAATCTCTGATCGCAGCAGCACCGCCCCAGGGACAAGCGAAGGCAACCCGATCCAGTTGGGTGCCGACAATGGCTTTGCAGTATCCGGTTGGCGCCCACAGCGATTTGCCCTCCCAGGGGAGGACGGCAGCTTCTTTGATGTTGGGGCCCTCAACTACGGCCTCCAGGTGCGGTTTGTTCGCACTCCGGACAACGTCATGCATCAGGTAACAGAGGAATCATCCTGTCCTCTCACCGGCCTCTCAAACCTGACACCCAACAGCGTTAGCGGTTCTGACGCTATCGGGAGGATTTGGCCAGCTAAGGACACAACCGCGTTTGATCGTCTGGCGTCGCCAACCAACACGATCAGCCTCGCTACCAACGTCGCTGCATGCTTGGCCGATGTTTACCACCTGCCCACTACGAGCGGGTCGAAGGTCTCAGTCGTTCTGAGTGCCGCGGGGTCCTATCTGACCGGCGGAGTTAACCGCTCCAACCTCGCACTGTCGCTGGAGCTTAATTAACTCAGGGTCGTTTAGGCAGAGGGAATTGACCGCTCAAGCACAGCCTTGAGCGGTCCAACCCTTCCTGTGGTCAGCGGCTAGCGCTGACCGGCTGGGGCTGGCTTGCGCCGGCCCTTACCGCGACTCTGCGACTGAGAGCTGGCG
>WLNJ01000034.1 GCA_009699865.1 Actinomycetota bacterium | reverse complement strand
AGCTCGCGAAGGGCTGCTGCGGATTCAGGCGAATGTCTGTGCCGCAGGTCAGCTCAGCCCTGAGGATCTCCTTTGGTGGAACCGGCGAATCCACCTTGTCCGCTTCAGTTCAACGCGGGACGGTGAGGTCTGGCTTTCCTGTGATCTTCTCCCCGACGCTCTAGATGCGAGGCAGCTTGACCGTGTCCTTGGGCTCTTCGTGCTGACCGCCACTCAGGCTCGTCAGCACATCCCGGCCTAGGCCCTTATGAGCCGCTGGAGCGGAGCTCGACGAGGGCATCAATGATTCCTCCGGCGATTACTTGTTTACTGGCGAGCGCAAGTTGCCTCTCCCCCTTGTGCGTGATCAGGGTTACCTGATTGTCGAGAGAGTCAAAGCCAATCGTGCCATCGGAGATGTCGTTGTAGACAACCATGTCCAGATCCTTGGCTTCGAGCTTTCCCCGGGCGCGCTGAGTGGAGGGACCATGTTCGGCCGCGAATCCAACCAGCACCTGACCACTTGACTTCTTGGCGGCAAGTCCCTTCAAGATGTCGTCAACAGGCTCGAGTTGCAGGCTCGGAACGCCAGCTGACTTGTCAATCTTCCCGCCGACCGGGGCCACCGGGCGGAAGTCAGCCACGGCAGCGGCCATTACGAGAACATCTGCAGCTTGGAATGCCGTCTCCGTGGCTGCGGCGAGCTGGGCTGCACTCCCAACCTCAACCAGTTCGACTCCTAATGGGCAGGGCAAGCTGGAGTTGGCGGCAATCAAAGTCACCAACGCGCCCCGCTGCTGAGCTGCCTCTGCGACAGCGAATCCCATCCTGCCGCTAGACCGGTTGCCGATGAAGCGAACACCGTCAATTGGTTCACGCGTGCCCCCTGCTGTAACAACCACCGCTACCCCATCAAGGTCACGGGTTTGAGCGCCCAGCATCTCGACGCTGTGCAGAATGACATCGGGCTCAACAAGACGGCCTTTGCCGGCCTCACCGTGAGAGGCAAGTGGCCCCTCCTCAGGCTCCAAGACATGGAAGCCACGGTCCTTCAGTGTCAGAACATTCTCAACCGTCGCGGGGTTAGCCCACATCAGACCGTTCATGGCCGGGGCAAGCACGACGGGGCAGGTCGCAGCTAAGGCGCTGGTAGAGACCAAATCGTCAGCTGATCCTGACGCAAGCCTTGAGAGTGTGTTCGCCGTAGCGGGAGCAACCACATAAACATCAGCCCTCTCAATCAGCGCAAGGTGACTAATGGGGGTATGTGAGCCAGGTTCCTCACCCGGCCAGGCGCCTTTAGCCGGGTCGTCTTCAAACTCGGAGGCAAGGACAGGAGCGCCAGTGATGGCCGCAAAGGACGCGCGTCCCACAAAGCGAAGGCTTGCAGGAGTCTGGATCACACGAACAGAGTGCCCGGCTTTGACAGCAAGCCGGGCTAGCTCTACGGCCTTGTAGGCGGCTATCCCGCCTGGAACTCCAAGAAGGATCCGCATATGGCTGGGATCCTCAGACGAGATCCCGAAATCGACTCTTTACTCGTCAGCCTTCGGCTTCTCGACGAGAAGCTTGCCTTGGGCAATTTCTTCGAGAGCGATGGTCAACTGGTTGTGCGATGAGGTCTGCACCATTGGCGGTACATACTCTTCGTAGCTTCCTTCGCCAAGCGCGTGGTAGTACGCGTTGATCTGGCGGGCGCGCTTTGCAGCGGCAATAACGAGGGCATAATTGCTCTCGACGTTCTCATGAAGTTTGTCCATGCGGGGGTTAATCATCTGTTCTCCAGTCGGTTCTTCCGGTCAGTCTAGCCGGGAGCGGACCTGAGTGACCAGCTCCGCAGTTGCGCGTGCGACATCGTCGTTGACAATGACCGTGTCAAATTCGTCGCGGAGCGTCAGTTCACGCTCCGCCTCGGCCAGCCGAACAGCGATCTGCTCGGGGTCGTCAGTGCCTCTTCCTTCAAGGCGCTTCCTCAGCTCAGCTGAGTTTGGTGGTGCGATGAAAATGAGGATCGCATCGGGGTCGCGGTCGCGGATCTGCTCCGCCCCGCGGGTCTCAATCTCGAGCACCACGGCCTTCGCTCCGTCGGACCGAGCCTCAACCTCGGAGCGGAGCGTTCCGTAGAGGTTCCCCGCGTATTCCGCGCTCTCCAGAAAGTCGTCACTGTCTCGCCGTTGTTCGAATTCGACTCGCGTCAGGAAGTGATACTCAGTCCCGTCGGTTTCACCCTGTCTAGGAAGACGCGTAGTTGCGGAAATCGATTCGGGAAGCGAGAGTTCAGAAAGTAGCCCCCGCTTGAGTGTTCCCTTCCCTACTCCGGAAGGCCCGGTGATGACCACCAGACGAGCCACCGCAGCAGCCTCTACCTAGAAAGAAGTGAGACCAGCTCGCGGCGCTGGCGATCTGAGAGACCGCCGACCGTCTTGCTGGGAGAGATACGGCATTGAACAAGAGCCTTGTTCGCCTTGACGCGTCCCACTTTAGGAACCGCGAGGAGAAGGTCGAGCACCTTGGCTGTCATCAGCCACTCTGGTGGAGCGTCGAGCTGCTGGTAGACCTTGACCCGTCCGGCCTTGAGGTCACGCTTAAGTCGCGCACGCTTTCCGCGAATCTCGTTAGCAAGAGCGAGTGCATCCATACGCTGAATCCGTGACCGGCCTGGGGTATCAATCTGGGTGCCGATGTCGCGAGGGGAAGTCATGCCGGGGGAATCCTACATACCCGGAGCGTTCATGCAAGGTGACGTCCTCAGAGTTGTCTGAGCCCGGCTAGTTCACCGGCGATCCTCGACCCTGCCATGGGGTCTGTGAAGCTCGCTGTTCCGACGGCAACAAGCGTCGCTCCTACTGCCAGAAACTCATTGGCACTCGCTCCGCTGTCAACCCCTCCCATCCCAATGATTGGAATGGAAACGGCTGCGCAGACAGACGCGGTTTGGGCGAGTGCAACTGCCCTCACGCCCGGTCCTGAGACACCACCAGTTCCCCCTCCAAGCCAAGGCTCCAAGGTTGCTGGATCCAGAGCGAGACCTCTGAGCGTGTTGATCATTGAGATCGCGTCAGCGCCTGCTTCCGACGCCGCGATAGCGACAGCGGCTGGGTCAGTTGCGTTGGGAGTGAGCTTCACAATCAGCGGCAGAGTTGTGAGGCCTCGGACCGCATCAACCGTGCGTGCGCACTCATCGGGATCGGACCCAATGATCGTCCCGGTCTCAACATTTGGGCATGAGACGTTGAGCTCTATGGCGACCACATCCTCAAGTCCAGTGACTACCCCAACTAGCTTGAGAAGCTCGTCGGTATCGAAACCCATCACGTTGACAATCAGCGGAACGGGAAGCTTTCGAAGCTCCGGGTAGTCCTCCTCTAGCCAGCGGTCAATGCCCTTGTTGGGAAGACCGATGGAGTTGATCAGGCTTGTGGGCGCCTCCCAGAGCCGCGGCGGGCGGTTGCCCTGTCTAGCAGCGACGGTGATTGTCTTTGTCACGTGAGCGCTGAAGGGAAAGTCGGTGAAGGCCACCTCGCCGAACGTCCGGCGCGCTGCCAACGGGTCAAAAGTGCCTGAGGCATTCACAACCTCGTGGGCCAGTTCGACCCCGCAGAAGTTGACGCTCATTGTGCGTCCACCCGTCCTGTGCTGCTGATTCCGGCGAGCACTGAACCGCTGAGCACCGGACCGTCTACACAGAGCCGAACGATTCCATCCTTTGTCTCAACCGCACAGCCAAAGCAAGCGCCAAACCCGCAGGCCATGGGTGCCTCCATCGCGAACCAAGCCGGTGTATTGGTCTCATCGCACAGTGCTCGAACAGCCTCCAACATGAGAGGCGGGCCACACGCATAGACCGTTCTTGAACCCGAGTCGAGGGCTCGAGTGAGAGGCGCGATCACAGTCCCCTGCTCGCCGACCGAACCGTCATCTGTTGACACGCTCGCATTTGGCCAGTCTCGGGCCGCGCCTGCAAACTCAGCGTTCCTGAAGCCGAGAATCAGGTCATGTTCAACTCCGTCTAACTCAAGCCGCTGACTGAGGGCGAGAATCGGAGCCAGCCCAATTCCACCAGCTACTAGGCAGGGCTTTGTCTGATCCGACGAGCCCACCTCTGGAAATCCATTGCCCAAGGGTCCAACAAGGTCAAGTTGATCTCCAGATTTCAAGGACGAGAGTCTGTGCGTCCCAGGACCAACTCCGTCGACCAGAAATTCAATGCCACCAGCTCCGTCGGTCGACAGGAAGCTGATTGCTCGGCCCAACCATGGGCGCCCTCCGGTCTCCCCTCCCCAACCAACGGTGGTACTGAGCATGTGAAACTGACCCGGTCGGACTAATGGCGCAGCATCATCCTGAACCTTGATCACTTGGTAGAGACCAAGCGAACGTGTCTCGACGATTGACACCGACCTGCGCCCAAATGGGGCGATCGGCCGAGAGTCGCTCAACGGGCAGCCTCGGCATGCATCTCTTGAAGCGCGATCACCTCTGGGGCGGCCGACCTAGCGGCCGCGATAGCTCTAGCCGCGGCTAGTCCGCCAGCCATGGTGGTGATGCACGGAATCCCGCCTGCCACTGCCGCTGAGCGAATTTCCCAACCGTCTGTGCGGGCGCCCGAGCCGGTCGGCGTATTGACAATCAGTCCGACCTCTCCTGCCTGGATGAGATCAACAATGTGCGGTGAGCCTTCGGGAATCTTGTTGATGGGCTGGGCTGGAATGCCCATTCGGGCGACGGCTTCAGCAGTTCCGCGCGTGGCAATAATCCGGAACCCAAGATCATGCAGCTGGCTTGCCAACGCCCCGGCCAGAACCTTGTCCCCTTCCGTGACGGAAAGAAACACGGTTCCTCCGTCAGGAAGCTCAGCCCCGGCAGCGGCCTGAGCCTTCGCAAATGCGGTTGGGAAGTCGCGGGCTATCCCCATGACCTCACCCGTGGAGCGCATCTCAGGGCCTAGGAGCGCATCGGAGCCGGCAAACCGGTCAAAGGGCAGAACAGCCTCTTTGACGCAGACAAAGCCGCCCAGTGGATCCTCTGGAAGGTCAAGTTCGGCGATCGTCTCCCCAAGCATCAGGCGGCAGGCGAGCCGCGCCAAAGGAAGACCGATCGCTTTGGACACAAATGGGACGGTTCGGGAGGCCCTTGGGTTGGCCTCAATCACATACAGCTCCCCCTTGAAGACAGCGAACTGAACATTGAGCAGTCCGACTACGCCGAGCTCCAACGCGAGGCCTGATGCCTGCTCGCGAACCTGGTCAAGCATCTCACCCGAGAGCGAATGCGGTGGCAGGACGCAGGCCGAATCACCCGAGTGAATACCGGCTTCCTCAACGTGTTGCATGATCCCCGCGATCCAAACCTCATTCCCATCGCAGAGGGCATCAACATCAATCTCAACTGCGTCCTCAAGGAATCGATCCAAGAAGATCTCCTTGCCACCACCGTGAGCATCCGCTCCAGTGCGCTGAAGATATGAGGCAAGAGCGTCGTCGTCGTAGACAATCTCCATTGCGCGCCCTCCCAGTACATAGCTTGGGCGGACGAGCAGTGGGTACCCAACTTCCTTCGCTGCGACCAGAGCTTCAGCTGCGTTGGTGGCCGTTGCGTAAGACGGCGCCTGGTAGCCGAGCTTGTCTAGAAGCGGTCCGAACCTGCCCCGGTCCTCAGCCAAGTCGATCGAGTCGATACTCGTTCCGAGAATCGGAATTCCAAGCTCCTGCAAGCCCTCGGCTAGACGCAGCGGGGTCTGACCCCCAAACTGAACAATCACTCCACGAGCATTCTCGTGCTTACAGACGGCAGCCACATCCTCCAAGGTGAGGGGTTCAAAGTAGAGACGGGTAGATGTGTCGTAGTCGGTTGAGACAGTCTCTGGGTTGCAGTTGAGCATTACGGCGTCTATGCCAGCGTCCTTCACCGCTTGGGCCGCGTGCACACAGCAGTAGTCGAACTCAATCCCCTGACCAATGCGGTTGGGTCCTGAGCCGAGAATGACTACGGCTTCCCGGTCTGATCCTTCAGCCTCATGCTGCACGACGCCGTCTGCTGGCGGCCGCTCCCAGCTGGAGTAGAAGTAAGGGGTCTTGGCCTCAAACTCTGCGGCGCAGGTATCGACCGAACGGAATGTCCGTACAAGGCCTTCTGCCTCTGGGTCATAGCCCTTGGCAATCTCAGCGAGCTCACGGACGAACCATGGCTCGATACCGGTGCGGGTGCAGATCTCCTCTTCGGTTACTCCACGTCTAACGGCCTCAAGGAGCGCGTCGAAACGGTCGGGTCCCGGAATTACTACAAGCTCCATCAGCTCATCAAGTCCTTCGGGCAAGTTCGGAACGGAGTCAAGCTCTCTGGAGCGCAGGGCCTTAAGGAACGCCTGCTTAAAATCACCACCCAGAGCCATTGCCTCGCCCACTGACTTCATGTGCGTAGTCAGGGTGTCGTCGGCTCCTGGGAACTTCTCAAAGGCAAAACGGGGCCACTTGACGACCACATAGTCGAGAACCGGTTCGAAGCTCGCTGGCGTTCGGAGCGTGATGTCGTTGGGAATCTCCTGAAGCGTGTACCCAACTGCTAGACGGGCCGCGATCTTCGCAATGGGAAAACCAGTCGCCTTGCTTGCGAGAGCTGAGGACCGACTCACGCGGGGGTTCATCTCAATTACGACAATTTCCTCTGTCTCAGGGTTGACTCCAAACTGGACATTTGAGCCCCCGGTCTCAACCCCAACCGCACGGATAACAGCAATGGCTTGATCTCGGAGCTTCTGGTAGAGCGGGTCAGTAAGGGTCTGCTGGGGCGCCACGCAGACCGAATCCCCCGTGTGAACGCCCATCGGGTCGATGTTCTCTATTGAACAAACGATCACAACATTGTCAGCGTGATCGCGCATGACCTCCATCTCAAATTCGCCCCAGCCGATGATTGATTCATCTAGAAGAACCTGATTGATGGGTGACGCCTCTATGCCCCCACGGACAATCCGCTCAAAGTCTTCCTTGGTGTGAGCCACTCCCCCGCCTCGTCCGCCGAGAGTGAAAGCGGGACGGATGATGATTGGAAGCCCAAGGTCGTCCATCGCATCACGGGCCTCATCCATCGTTGTTGCGATGTGACTGCGCGGCACCCTGAGACCGGCCGTTTCCATTGTCTGACGGAACAGGTCGCGGTCTTCAGCCCGGTGAATGGCGTCGTAGTTAGCGCCGATCAGCTCTACGCCGTAGCGCTCAAGCGTTCCGTCTTCGTGGAGGGCCTTAGCGAGGTTCAGTGCTGTCTGACCGCCGAGCGTTGGGAGGATCGCGTCAGGGCGTTCCTTCTCGATGATTCTGGCAACCGTTTCCGGAAGAAGTGGCTCGATATAGGTTGCGTCGGCAAAGTCCGGGTCGGTCATGATCGTCGCTGGGTTGGAGTTGACGAGAACAATCTCGTAGCCCTCCTCACGGAGAACCTTGCATGCTTGAGTGCCCGAGTAGTCGAACTCCGCGGCCTGGCCAATAACGATCGGTCCTGATCCAAGGATCATGATCCGCGAGATGTCATCTCTCCGTGGCATTAGGCAGCCTCTCCGTTGATCTCGGCCAAGAACCGATCGAAGACATACTCAGCATCGTGAGGTCCCGGGCCGGCTTCAGGGTGGTACTGGACGGTGGAGCATCGGGCATCTGGAAGGGACAGTCCCTCGACCGTGCGGTCATAAAGGTTCACATGGGTCAGCTCGGCGCGCCCAAAGTCGGTGTCCCAGCCAACTGGCTGGTCCACGTCGACGGTGTCTGAGCCACCGGGCCCTCTAACCGCGAAGCCGTGGTTCTGCGATGTGATCTCAACGCGTCCTGTAACCAGATCCTTGACTGGGTGGTTAGCTCCTCGATGTCCAAAGGGAAGCTTCCAAGTCTCTAGTCCGACGGCCCGACAGAGAAGCTGGTGCCCAAGGCAGATCCCATAGATCGGTCTGTGGCCGATCAGGCCACGGACGGTTTCAACTATTGAATCCAGGGCGGCTGGGTCGCCAGGCCCGTTGGCCAGGAAATAGGCGTCTACCTCACGGGAGCGGAGCTCCTCTGCGGTTACAGAACAAGGGTGGAGTTCGAGTGTCGCGCCGCGCTCCCTGAGCTTTGTCACGATTGAATCCTTGATCCCCGTGTCGATCACGGCAAGGCGGACGGGTTTACCGGGCCCGAGCGGTCCGAGTTCCACCATTTCCGCCTGAGTCACCGTCGAGGCGAGATCGCGTCCTGACATCGATTCCTCGGCCGCTATCTCACCGAGGGCATCGGCTTGAGCTGTCTCTGAGCTAAAGATGCCGCCGCGCATGGCGCCCTTGCTGCGGATGTGCTTGACAAGTGAGCGCGTTTCTACGCCATCTATTGCTGGTACAGCGCAGTCTCGGAGCCAATCAATCCAGCCGCCTTCGGCGCTACTGGCATCCTCGCCATTCATTGCTCGACGCATCACAACGCCGCGGACATGGACGCGTGAGGACTCCATCGCTGCAGCGGAGACTCCGTAGTTGCCGACGTGAGGAACTGTGAAGGCAAGGATCTGTCCGGCAAAGCTCGGATCCGTGACGGACTCTTGATAGCCCGACATTGCGGTTGTGAAAACAACCTCCCCGATTGATCCCTGCTGAGAACCGCACAGGTTTCCCTCAAAGCGGGCGCCGTCCTCTAGCAGTAGATAACCAGTTGTCATTTCACAAGCCCCTGGAGCGCCTTGAACTGTGGGTGGGATGAGCCGCCGGTCAACTCGAACAGAATGGCCTCGGTTGTCGTTACAACGGCGCCCTCGGCTCGCATGCGCGCTAGAGCGGAATCCTTGTCAGCGTGTGACCTTGAAGCCACTGCATCCGCAACAACGTGGACCTCAATCTCGGCATCGAGAAGGTCAAGAACTGTTTGGGCAACGCAGACATGGGCTTCCACCCCTGCGACTATTGCTGCTGTTGCACCTCCGAGGTCGAACCCTTCTGCGCGGGTAGCGGGAAAAACGGTCTTCTCGAGGGGGGTGAAGTCACCTAATGCTGTGGCGAGTGGACTAACCGTCACACCCAGACCCTGTGGGTACTGCTCAGTTACGACTGTCTTGATCGCAAGGATCTGAGCCATTGAAGCCAGCACACAAGCTCGAGACACAGCCGCATCGAAGCCTGAGACGGCACCCGCAAAGCGCTCTTGGAAGTCGACGAGAATCAGCGCTGCTGACCCGGCCTCAACCCGGCGGGTCATTGGGTTGCCTCCGCTGTGTGGACGATCACGCCGCCAGCAAGAGTGAGTGAGATCCTGCCAGACATGGTGCGGCCAGCGAAGCAGCTGTTGGAACTCATGCTTACCCACCCACCGTCTCCAGCAATCCACTCCGCCCGGGTGTCAAACAGGGCCAGGTTTGCTGGCTGCCCAACCGCAACGGTTGGTGGTTCGAAACCGAACGGGATGCAGCCGGAAGTCATTCGCTCAACGAGCAGCGGAAGACTGATTAGCCCGGGGGTTACAAGTTCGTCGTAGAGCACCGCGAATGAGGTCTCCAGTCCGGTCGTCCCAAATGGGGCATCCTCAAAGGGCTGAGACTTCTCGTCATCTGAATGTGGGGCGTGATCCGTGGCAACGCAGTCCAGCGTGCCGTCAATTAGGCCAGCGATCACGGCGTTGCGATCCATTTCGGTTCTCAGGGGCGGGTTCATCTTCGCCCTTGAGTCAAGGGTTGAGCATGCCTCCTCGGTAAGCAGGAGATGGTGGGGACTTGCCTCAGCAGTGACCCTTGTCCCTAGGGCCTTCTCTCTCCGGATCACCTCTACAGATTCGTAAGTCGAGACGTGCTGGATGTGGATTACCGCCTCCTCCATCCGGGCGAGGGCACAGTCGCGGGCGATCATGGTCGACTCAGCTGAGCCAGGCTGTCCTCTGAGGCCTAGTCGCGCCGAAATCACTCCCTCATTGAGGGGAGCGCCCATCGACAGGGCTGAGTCTTCCTCGTGGAGGGCAATCACGCCGCCGGCAACTGCTTGATATCGCAGAGCTCTCCTCAAGACGCCGGCGTCCCGCACGGCGATGCCGTCGTCTGTGAACCCGGCTGCGCCTGTCTCCATCATTGTGGCCATCTCAGTGAGCTCGGTACCGGCAAGACCGCGCGTAATTGCCCCGGTCTGTGCCATGGGAATCACTGCTGTCTCACTCGCACGCGCGAGGATTCCCCGCAGCAGGTCGGGCCCGTCTATTACCGGGCTCGTGTTTGGCATGGCAATCACAAGGCAGTACCCGCCTGCTGCCGCTGCCTTGGTGCCCGTCGCGATTGTTTCCTTGTGTTCCTGTCCGGGAGTACGGAGATGAATATGGGGGTCGGTGAAAGCCGGCATCAAGATGCCGTTGTCCGCGTTGACCGTGGTTGTGGAATCACCAGTGGTGATCGTGCCAACAGGCCCTACCTCAGTGATGACTCCCTCGGTCACGAGAACATCCAGCTGCTGATCGAGTTTCTGACGGGGGTCGACCACGCGCGCTCCCGTAATCAGAACGTTCCCGGGCACTCCGCCCTTCCATCCAAATCGAGCATTCATGCTGCTGTTACCTCTCTCATTCGTCCATCCTTTTCAGCACCTGCGAGCAGTTCATAGAGAACAGCCATTCGGACTGCCACCCCTGCTGCCACCTGTTGGGCAATCAGGGAGCGACCTGAGTCAACAACATCCCCGCCGATCTCAACTCCGCGATTGACTGGCCCAGGATGCATAACGAGCTGGTCCGGCCGCAGCCGGGCTTCGGTCACCGCGTAGTGGGTGCTGTACTCCGCCAACGAAGGAATGTCCCCTCCCGTCATGCGCTCATGCTGCATACGGAGGGCGTAGACAATGTCGGCGTCCCCGATCTTGGCAAGCGTTGTTGCTTCCTCGCACCCGAGCGCAACTCCGATTCCCGGAGGGAGCAGTGTCGGTGGCCCGGCAAGCGTCACCCGCGCGCCCATCAAGCTGAATGCCTTGGCCGTCGACCTTGCTACCCGAGAGTGTGAGATGTCGCCAACAATCCAGATGTTACGCCCGTCCAGAGCGCCAATCCGCCCCCGAAGTGTGTGCACATCAAGCAGTGCTTGCGTGGGGTGTGCGTGCGCGCCATCGCCCGCATTGATGACCGATGCCCGCGTCCACTTACTGACTAGATGAGCGGCGCCTGCGCGCGGATGGCGGACAACAATTGCTGCTGGCTCATAGGCATCGAGGGTCGCAATTGTGTCCTTGAGAGACTCGCCCTTCTCGACAGACGACCCAGAGGAGCGGACTGAGATGACATCCGCTGAGAGCCGCTTCGCTGCAAGTTCAAATGAGGAGGTAGTCCGTGTGGAGGCTTCGTAGAAGAGGTTGACTATCAGCCGACCACGGAGGGCTGGGACCTTCTGAATGTCTCTTGACGCAACACCCTCAAATGACTCGGCCCTATCCAGGATTCGCTCTATCCCTTCACGCCCTAGTTCCTCAATCCCCAGCAGGTGCTTCATGTGGAAACCGCCCCTGAGTGGGAAACCGAGATTGAGTCTTCTCCGTCGGTCTCAACCAAGCGCACGTTGACGCGGTCGTCGAACGCGGTGGGGATGTTCTTACCTACATGGTCCGGTCGGATTGGCAGTTCACGATGCCCCCTGTCGCAGAGGACGGCCAGGCGGATGGACCGCGGCCTCCCAAAGTCAAAGATGGCGTCAATCGCTGCCCGAACCGTTCTTCCGGTGAACAGAACGTCATCGACCACGATGACGGTTGTGCCCTCAATGTCAAAGTCCAAGTTGGTGGAATGAACCACCGGCGCCGCGGCCCTGGTAGCAACATCGTCGCGATACAGAGAAATGTCCACTTCGCCGAGTGGAATATCAGTTCCGCTGATGTCCGCAACTAGCGGTCGGAGTCGGGATGCAAGGATCGCCCCGCGGGTGTGAATGCCAACGAGCGCAAGCCGCTGATCTGGATGCTGCTCAACAATTTCGTGGCTGATTCTGATCAGCGCACGGGCCATCCGCTCGCCGTCGAGCACGACCGTTTCCGGCTGCAATTGTCCCAATCTGTAATTCCTTCCTGGCCTCTCGGACCCGGTTAAAGGAACTGCCTTAAACCTTCTTCTCGTCGAGACTAGCGCCTTCTGCGGCAGAAGTAGTGTCCTGGGCTCGGTCCGGCGGACGCTTGTGGCGTTGAGGTCTCACCAAAGTTGGCTCCCCCGACTCGGCGAAGGGAATCTCCACCGCGTCAAAGTCTCGCGGTACATACGAGTTCTCAAAGACGGTGCGGGCTTCCTCCTCGACCTCACGCCCTCCGTACCTGCTCGAAAGGTGCGTGAGAGCTAGGAGCTTGACGCCGGCCTCGCTGGCGCATTCAGCCGCCTGCGCAGCAGTAGTGTGGCCTCGCTCAGCGGCCCTCCCGGCCTCCTCTTGAAGGAAGGTGGCTTCATGGACCAGGACATCAGCACCATCAGCAGCCAGTAGGAGCGAGTCACATGGGCTTGTGTCACCGGAGAGCACGACCTTGCGCCCTGGGCGTGAGCCGCCCATTACATCTCCGGGACTGACGCTCCCCACCGATTCTCCCCGTTGGAGAAGTCCAAGGTCCGGACCAGGTTGGATCCCAAGTTCAGCCGCCTTCTCTAGATCAATGCGTCCCGGCCGATCGTGCTCAAAGAGGGCGTAGCCAAAGGCACTTCCGCGATGTTTCACAGGAAATGGAGCGATGTTGAGAGTCTCGAACTCCACCGCTTCGCCCACTTCGAGCTCGCGTGTTTCAACTTGGAAGCGGGTTGCTCCAGCCGCGAGAACAGCAGTTTCAAGCACGCTGTGAATGCCTTTGGGGCCATGAATAACTAGTGGCCTTTCTCTATCCCGAAGGTCGAATGTCTTGAGCAGGCCTGGGAGACCCAACCAGTGATCCGCATGGAAGTGGGTGATGAAGATTGCATCAAGATCAACTAGGCCAGTAGACCGAACCAGCTGCCTCTGAGTGCCCTCGCCACAGTCAATTAGGACCCGGCTTCCCCCATGCCGAACCAATGTGGCCGGTAGTCCACGACGGGCGGTTGGAACGGAACCAGCCGTTCCGACAAAGACGATTGAGAAATCCATATTGAGCCGCACTCTAAACGTGAGCGGCCTCCCCCGCTACGCTACGCCAACCCGCGCCCGTAGCTCAGTGGATAGAGCGCTCCCCTCCGGAGGGAGAAGTCGCAAGTTCGAATCTTGCCGGGCGCACTGGAGTCCCTTTGATCGAAGTCACCTTTCTTCACGGATTTACTCAGACCAGCTCAGCCTGGGACGGGGTGATCGACAGCCTTGGTAGCGGGTATGACTACCGCGTCCCAGACCTCCCTGGTCATGGCTCATCAGATGGACTAGGGCTCAGCACGCCAGACGGCTTTGTTGCCGAAGCGGTGCGTCTATCTGTCAGGGCGTCAAGCCCTCTGCCCGAAGCCCGCGTGCTTGTGGGCTATTCAATGGGAGGAAGGCTGGCCCTCAACTTCTGCCTCAGTGAGCCCGGCCACTGGGATGCGGTGTTGCT
>WLNJ01000033.1 GCA_009699865.1 Actinomycetota bacterium | reverse complement strand
GTCAACACCTCAGTTCACGCAGCGGGAGCATGGGCTGGAGAGCGGTCGGTCTCAGCGGCTACACGCACCCAGGTCTGGGTTGAGGCTGCTTCAACTGGAAAGGTTGTTGCCGTGGCGGCTTCGGCGGCAGCCCTTGCGGGAGGAGGCACGGCCATCACCACTGCGGTCTCGCATCCGCATCTGAAGGCTGCCGTCTCCGTGCTGGCGCCCTCCGGGCCCGCCTCAGGTTCTGATCCCGAGAGCACCTCTGGGGCAGGGGCTGGGGGCGGGGTCACAGCCAGGCCGGGGCAGCCGACCTCCGCAGGGGCCGTCACTCCGCCAGCCGCTGAGTTTGAGCCCATAGAGGCGGAGGGTTCCTCCACCGGGGCGGCTCGACCTACAGCTACTGGGCCGACAACCTCAGATGTACAGCCTTCTCGCCAAGCAACCCACACCGCGTCCGTTGAATTCGGGCCATAAGGAGGATCCAGTGAATCGCTCACTACGAACCATGTTGGCAGTATCCGCAGGTGCCATTTCATTGCTTTCGGCTCCTTCTTCGGCCGTGGGAAGCACCTATGAGGTTGCTGCGTGTGATGCTGCAAGCGGGGTGAACAGTTCGTGGACGAGCTGGTCGGATGCGCCCGATCTCTTCTCGGTGCATCAAAGGTGCCCAGCTCTGGGTGTTTCGGATGGTCTCTTTGCGCGGAGCACCACTCTGGGCCTCACGATTCCTCAGGGCCGTGCTGCGGGTTGGCGCTTTGATGCTCCTCGTGGGACGTCTGTCGTGGGTGTCGATTGGGCTGGTGAATATCGGACGCATGGCGGGGGTTGGCAGGCAGGAATTGCTGGGCAGCAGGGGCCCGTCCTAGGTTGTGGGCCAGCGATCTCGGGTTGCTCACGCAGCTGGGTTACGGGGGCGCGGTATTTGCATCGGGACATTGCTCCGTCTCCGTGGTTGGAGATGGGAGTGAGGTGTGTAACACGCCCCGGATGTCGCGGTGGGGACTCGAGGGGCAACGCTGATGCTCAATTCGCGGCGTGGTTCGTCAGAGTGAGAGTGAGTGATCCGTCGCCCCCTACGTTGAACGTGACCGGGCCAGCGTGGGAGCAGAAGTGGGTCAAGCCTGGGACGAACTTGGAACTTGACGCGAAGGACGCGTCTGGTGTATCTGACCTGAGGCTGTTGAGGAATGGGGTACTGGTGGCGGATGCACCTCAGTCATGTGACAGCACCCGGCCTCGACCTTGCGCCGACCGGAAAGCCCAGTTTCCAGTGTCTGCTGACGGTAGCGCCGAGGGGTTGATCCAATTCAGCGCACTGGCGCGTGACGCTGCAGGCAACCAAAGTCGTGTCGACCGGACCGTTGGGCTCGACGGGACATCCCCAGCGTTGGCAGCAGCACCTGAAGTTGAAGGTGGCGAGGGCTGGCGGACATCGAATGTATTCCGGCTCTCGTGGGACGTGCCTACTGAGGCGGGTGTCGCGCCAATAGAAAGATCGCGGGTGGAGGTCTGCTCTGTCAGTGACCCAAGCCTCAATTGCCTGGCACCAGTGGATCTGGCTACGCCCACTGTTGGCAAGGCAACTGCTGTTGTGACGGTTCCGCAGCGCGGGGATTGGATCGCCCGTGTGTCACTGGCGGATGAGGCAGGGAACACCTCCTCTCCTGACCAGGCGCCGGTGCACCTCAGGTTTGATAACGAGGCTCCGCCGACTCCTTCTGTCTCCGTGCCGGCCGGGTGGATTACACGGGAGCGGGCGAGGCTTCTACCCTTGGACCTTGGGTCACCCAGTGACAGCTCCAGTCCGATCTCAGGGGTAGTGAAGTGGTCGTGGTTCGTTGGGTCTGACCCGGGATCTGCCCAAATCAGCGATGGCATCTTGCCACTGGAGGATATGGCTGAGGGTGTGTCGCAGATATCAGTACGGGCCATCAGCGGCTCGGGAATCCTCTCGCGTCAATCAGAGATTGTCGTCGTCAGGATTGACGAAACCCCACCGACAGCGGTTCTCTCCGGCCTCTCTGGCCACTGGGAATCCACGCCAATGGAGGCCATCGGTACCGGCAAGGACCAAGCCACGCTTTCGGGGATGGGTGGTGCGGATGGGAGCCTCGCAGGCGTTCGAATCTGGCTCGATGGCGAGCTTGCGGCGTCGGATGCTGGGGGAGAGACTCGACTGACGATTGACACAGATGGCATCCATCACTTGGCAGCTGAGGCCAAGGACGCCGCAGGAAACAGCTCAGGCCGGGTTGTCGGTCAGGTCATGATCGACCGGACCCCACCAGAGCGAGTGGCATTCCTTCCTCAGGATGTCTCGGATCCCCGCGTGGTTCGCGTTGATGCAACTGATGCCACATCGGGAATCTCGGCGGTCACTGTGAGGATGCGGCCAATCAGCGGAGGAGACTGGAAGCAACTCACGATGGAGACGGTTGGCTCCCGAGCCACAGGGGTCATTGACGACAGCGGTCTAGCCGCTGGTCTCTGGGAGCTCGAGGCAACGGCGGTTGACGCTGCTGGGAACACGAGTGCAACGGACAGGACCGTAACCCGTGACCCCGCGTTAGTTGCGCTGCCCCTGCGGGGACCCTCGCGGATTGAAGCGGGGTTGGGTGACCTTGGGTCTGGTGTGGCCTCGGCGTCGAGCTCAGTGACCATTGCCCATTCTGGAGAGTCCTCAATGGCCGGGCGGATTCTTGATCGAGATGATCTCCCCGTAGCGGGCGCGGTCATAACGGCAGAAAGTCAGGTATGGGCTGCTGGGGCTAGCTGGGAACCGCTGTCCACGGCAGTAACCGACCACGCTGGTCGGTTCCGCTTCCATGTTGCGGCAGGTCCCTCAAGACACTTTCGGTTGAGCTACAACGGAAGCCGCCGAGATTTGCAGAGCGGAGCTCTGATCCACGTGAGGGTGCCGGCTAGGTCAACGCTGGGTGTCTCGCCGCGGACAGTGCGTGTTGGGAGGACCGCAACATTTTCGGGCGTCCTCGACGGGGGCTGGTTGCCTTCTGGCGGGAAGTTGGTCCTTGTCCAAGCTGCAATTCCGCATCGGGGTTGGCAGACGTTCGCTGTGGCACGCGCGAACGGGGAGGGGAGATGGTCTGCCGGCTACAGATTCAGGGCGGCCGTCGGGCGGGTTAACTATTCCATCCGGGCTGTTGTTCCGAGCGAGTCGAGCTATCCGTTCACGGGGTTCACTTCCCGCCCAATTGTGGTTACGGCCATCGGATAGGACCGGTTTCGCTATCACCACCGTCGGCGGATCGGAAGGGATTTTCGGAGTTGTCGTCAGGGGGTGTGCGTATGGTCCCCACGGTCAGCCCGCCCTTCGAGTCCAGTGGAGAAACAAGTGTCACTCTGCTTCATCGAGCCCCAGAATGCCATCAGAGTTATCGCCGACTCAGTCGGGCGTGAAGCACGCCGACAGTTGCTCGGTGAAATTGTTCGCGCATGGGTTGATGAGATTCCAGAGGGCGAGCTCTCCACTCACTACGCCAAGGCAGTCAACGACCTAGACGAAGAGGACCTGTCGATGCTCGCGGCATGGCATGCCTCACTTGAAGTCGGTCAGCCAGTCGCAAATCGGGACTTCCTGACAGGTGTATTCGCGAGTCTTGGCGAGAACAAGCGCGAGGCACTGAGGCTTGCTGCTGAGATGCGCGGCGAAGATGCCTTCGACCAAGGAGTCGGGGAAGAGCAATGGTTTGAGACGGTTCTCCCTTGGCTTTCAGATGCCCGCTGTCGCGAGCTTGCTGAAGAATGCGTTGGGTTGTATTGCTGGGACCGGCTTGGGTCTAACAACTGACCGGAGGGTCAGTTAGTTGTCTTGTCCTCTAGGTCGTAGCCCAAGGTAATCAACCGCCTCTGCATCGCCCCGTAGGTGCTTGCGAATGCCTCGACAAGGGTTGTGGCGTTGCAGTCACAAGCATCGGCGGCTGGACGCAAGAGTGCAGCGGGGAGCAGCAAGGCAGCGGCAAATGCGTTGGCTTCGGCCTCAGCGATAGGAAGGCGCACGAGGGCTAAGGATTCCCCCTCTGCGGTGATCTGAGGAATAGCTGGGTCAGCTGACCGTGAGCGGAGATAACTCATGTTGTCTCGGTGCATCACCCAATGTCCCAACTCGTGAGCAATTGTGAAGCGTCGCCGATTTGGCCATTTCGCCACCTCGTCAGCGTTAACGAGGATCATGCCCTGGTCGGGGAGCAGCAGCCCGGAAAGGGACTTTCCCTCGGGCAGTGTCATGCCAGTAAGGCCCTCCAGATCACGGTGGTCCTTGATGTGAAGGTCAAACATCTCGGTCGCAATCCACTCGATAGGTACGGGAGGCGCACCGTCCCATGCTGTCTCTGGCACTGCATTGAGGACAGCGATTGCGCGTGCTTCCATTGCCGCCACATCCGCCCCGTGACGATCAGTGAGTACGGCCGGTCCGCCCGCCGGATCGGCGAAACTGCGACTGCTCATCCGCCGAGGAAGAGCCTGTCGGTCTCGTCCCAATCAGCAGCCTTTGGAGGGGAGAACTCTTCATCGTTGATGGAAAGCGGCTTGGACTCTCCTACAAGGCGCGCAAAGACCCGCTTGGGTAGGCGGCCGGCCTGTGCTTTCCGGAGTTTGCGTTCCCACTCCGCAGCCCCTGCGGTTCCTGCCCCCTGAAGCTCGTCAGGGTCTGTGTCAAGGATGTTTGCGAGAGCTTCAATCACGACGCGACTTACGCCAGATGCAGGGAGAGTTCCCCACTCCATCTGGTGGTAGTACTGGCCTACCTTGTTGGCATCCTCAGCTGGATCGAGTTCAGCGTGGAGCCGCTGTGTGAGCTGTTCTCGGTCGACGCCGGCCTCTCGGCGCAACTGTGGGAGGAGCGACGGCCAGACTCCAGAGACGCCTGCGGCTGAGCGGCCAAGGCGCTCTAGCTCGGGGCTGGTCTTAAGTGCGTTCTGATATCCCGAGGCCTCTTCGTGCCATGCGTCAAAGCGTCGTGCCCGAGCTGTCAGTTCAGCACGTTCAACCTGGCCGAGACCGTCGAGGAGGGGAGCGAGCTCGATCCCCTCACCTGCTCGCGCGGCGCCTGAGTACTGCTCGAATCGATCGTCAACGATGGTCATTTGGAGTAATCCCCATTATGCCCTGTGTCTGAGTCGTTCCCGGGAATTGAGTCTGCCTCCAAATATGCGGCACCCAGAGCCGTTCGGAAACGCTCCATCACCTTGTCTACATTGCTTACGGTTGCCCCAGTGGCCTCTGCGGTTTCCTTAGACGAATAGCCCACGATGTGACGCATTTGGATGATCTGTCGGTGGGACGCGCGAAAACCTGACATGACTTGGTCTGTCAGCTCATCAATGTGCACGGCGATCAGGTCATCGTCCGTGACACCAATCTCGCGGCCGTCTGGACCGTGTTGATCCTCAGGCCCAGCCTGAAGAGACCCAATCTTGGCGATGTTCTCACGCCCTTTGACGCGCCTCATGTGGTCGGCAATGACCCGCCGCTGAATGGTCATCATGTATTCGAAGACTTGACCGGGAGCGTCCCCCTTGAATGTCTGGGCCATCTTCATCGCTGCTTGGAGCGCGCGCGAGATTGTCTGGTCGGCGATCAGTTCAGGATCGGCATCAGCGCCCGTGTGGTTCTTCGCGTGACGGATCAGCTGCCCCCGCATCTGCCAGGCCATTGCTTTGGCCGAGGATGCAGCCGTTTGGAAGTCGCCCTTCTTTCGGGCCGTTAGGAACAGCTGCGCCAACACCTCGGGGGTGAAGGCGTACAGGTCTTCTTCAGACCTAAAATTTGGTTGGGCCATGGGGGTCCTTTTCCACGCGGCTATCGGCGAGTGTCGAGTCCTCCACCGGCCCCGACGCCGCACGCGGCAACTGGGCGAAGATAGCAGTGAGAAAGAGGGAGTCGAGAAAACCTTCCAAAAATTCCGGTCAGCGGTCCAGTGTCGTCTGGTCCACGTCGACGGCAACTCCGTCAATGTCGTAACTGCGTTGAGGAGAGGAAGCTGCGTCGTCACTCGGCTTCGGATTCCGACCAGTCCATGCCGCGCCCGCAGTTGAAGCTCCGCCCACCACGATGCCTCGCCAACCCCCACCGACAATGCGACTCAGGCCGAAAACGCGGAGCGCACGCCGCACTGGGGGAAGGAGCAGGAGTATTCCGAAGGCATCCGTGATGAACCCAGGGGTGAGGAGAAGTGCTCCCGCCACGACCACCAGAGCCCCGTCAGCGGTCTCCCGAGCGGGGACCTTTCCTGCTGAGATTGCCTCGTTGAGGCGCCACCATGCTGCCCGTCCTTCCCTTCGGACGAGCCAGGCTCCGGAGACCGAGAAGAGCAGAAGGAGTCCAATGGTGGGGATGGCGCCGATCAGGCTTCCGACTTCAATAATCACGAATAGCTCGGCCAGTGGGACGACGATTAGGAGCGTGATCAGAACAGGCATGCTTCGAGGGTAGGGGGTAACTGACTCAATACCCAGTGCTATTCCTCGGACTTCCCGCTAATCTCGTCCATATGCCAACTGAAGAACAGGTTTACGAAGCCCTCACCAATGTGATTGACCCCGAGCTTGGGCTCGACTTTGTCGAGCTCGGACTTGTCTATGGGGTTGCCGTTGAAGAGGCAAAGATCGAAGTGACCTTCACCCTCACTACACCCGCCTGCCCAATTGGGCCGCAGGTGTCAGAGCAGATGAAGGAGTTCGTCGGCGAACTGGAGGGCGTAGATGAGGTGACCACGACAATGGTCTTCACACCGCCGTGGACTCCTGAGCTGATGAGCGAAGACGCGAAGTTCGCGCTCGGCTACTGATCTTTACTACTTAGAGCGGGTGCGGCGGGCCCGGCGTGCTGCTCTCATCTCTGCGGCAGGCCCAGTAGCGATTCGTGGGGTTCCCGAAGACGGAAGGCCGAGACTCGGCGCGTGAGTTCCATCCTCTGCGACTGGACTGGTCGTGGGCACAGGGCGTGGCTTGGCGGCCTTAGGCTTTGCTGGCGCGACAGGAGTGGCGGCTGAGATCTCTGGAGACTTCTTCTTGCTGGTCTTCTTGCCCGCTTTGGGCGCCTTTGCGTTTGCGGCCTTCTTCTTGACAACCTTCTTGGCGTCGACCTTTGGAGGCTTGCGCTCTGGGGTGGCGCCCTTCTTGTTAGCCAACCGCACAAGCTCGGCAAGTGAGTCTGAGATGCCTTGGGTGATCTCCTCAACATCGGGCATGGCGTCGTAGTCCGCGAGCAGTCCGAAGTTGACCTCGCCGTCGTAGGACATGATCGCCACGGCAAGGCTGTGGTTTGTCGGAAGGAATGCGATCGGATACAAGCCGACCATTTTGTGGCCGAGGACATAGAGGGGGAACTGCGGTCCTGGGACGTTGGTGACAATCAAGTTGAAGAGACGGGTCGAGAAGTTGACTCGGGATGCCTGGGCGAGGATGGTCGGTGGAGCCATCTGCTGAACGCCAGCGAGAACCTCAGCCCCCACAGCCTGCTTGCTTTCCTTCAGGCCGTCCATTGCTTGCTTGACGAATCGCAACCGTGCGACTGGGTCCTTGATGTAGACAGGGAGTGGGCCGCGCATTACCGCGATTCGGTTTCCGAGCGCGCCTTGCTCAGAGCTGGAGCGGATCGAAACGGGCACTAGGGCGCGGAGCTCAAGGCCTTCAGTGCGAATGCCGCGGGCATGGAGCCAGCTGCGGAGGGCCCCTGACACTGTCGTAAGGACCACATCGTTGACCGTTCCGCCAAAGGCGTTCTTGACAGTCTTGAAGTCTTCAAGTTGCTCTCGGGTGACGGCAAGGCGGCGGTGTGGGCCAATCTCGACATTGAGCGGCGTTGGCGGCGCAGGATTGAGGCCTGCCCATGCCAGCTCGCTGACACCCTCGACGGCCTCGCGTACCTCCTCCAGTGCCTTGTCCGGACGCTGGGCGTACCGGAGGGCTCTGCTGGCGAGGCCGAAAACTCCACGGGCCGCATCACGCAGTCCGGCTGCAACGAGCTCTGCCGCTGACGGTTCTGGGTGCGGAGTCCAAGGCTCAACAGCCGTGCCGGGCTTGGGTGGGTTCTTCTCAAGGTCGAAAAGGACGGTGGCAAGGTCAACTCCGGAGACACCGTCGACTAGGGCGTGGTGAGTCTTGTTGATCAGAGCGAAGCGGTTGTCCTCAAGCCCTTCAATGATCCACATCTCCCAGAGGGGCTTGCTTCGGTCCAGCTGCTGGGATGCAATCCGCGACGCGAGCTGAAGGAGCTGCTCCTCACTACCCGGATGGGGCAGGGCGGTGTGGCGCACGTGGTACGCGATGTTGAAGGTTGGATCGTCAACCCAGAGTGGCCGTCCGCTGTCTCCGGGAGGGAAGGCGAGCTTCTGCCGATAGCGAGGAACGAGGTGGAGACGGCCTTGAATGTGCTCAATGAACTCCTCGAAGGGAGGGGCTTGGCCCTCGACGAGAATCACCGCACCAATGTGCATGTGCGAGTTGGATCCCTCCTGAGCTAGGAAAGATGCGTCAACTGCTGTGAGACGGTCAAGGTGCTGCTGTGGCATTCGTTCACCCGAACTGGGTTGGTGACAACTTGCTCAAGGCTACCGGGGTGTCGAAAAACTCGCACTGAGCGAAATGCACTGGTCGCCAATGAAGGCTAGTGTGAGGAAGGCAATGGCTTGGGACTTTTCCACTGAACCGGAATTCGAGGCGCAACTCGAGTGGATGCGCGGCTTTGTCCGCGAAGAAATCTGGCCGATGGAAACACTCGACCTCAGCCTTGAGCAGGTCAACGAGCTCTTCAAGCCACTGCAGGAGCAGGTCAAGGAGAGAGGTCTTTGGGCCGCTCACCTAGACGCCGAGCTAGGCGGTCAAGGCTTCGGACAGTTGAAGCTCGGGTTGATGCACGAGATTCTTGGCACCACGCCACTCGCGCCATTCGCTTTTGGCAACCAAGCCCCAGACTCAGGCAACTCCGAAATCATCGCGCTTGCCGGAACGCCCGAGCAGAAGGACCGCTGGCTCTACCCACTCCTGAACGGAGACATCTACTCAGCCTTCTCCATGACCGAGCCCAACAGCGCCGGCTCCGACCCCACATTGCTCACCACTCGCGCAGTTAAGGACGGCGACGGTTGGGTCATCAACGGGCACAAGTGGTTCACCACCAACGGTTCTCTTGCTGACTTCCTGATCGTGATGGCAGTCAGCGACCCTGAAGCCCGTCCTCACCAGAGGGCATCGATGTTCATCGTTCCGACCGACACACCTGGCCTTGAGATCATCCGCGACGTTCCGACGATGGAACACCCTGAGGACCGCTTCGGTCACTTCGGTGGACATTCAGAGATCATCTACAAGGATGTTCGTGTCGGCCCTGAAGCGCTCTTGGGACCTGAGGGGGCTGGTTTCCTGATCAGCCAGCAGCGCCTCTACCCAGGCCGGATTCACCACTGCATGCGCTGGCTCGGGCAGGCGCAGCGAGCCTTCGACATGCTCTGTGAGCGTTCCCTTGTGCGCTATTCGCACGGATCGTTGCTTTCCGAGAAGGAAACGGTTCAGAACTGGATTGCAGACTCTGCCGCGCAGATCCACGCCGCCCGCCTGATGACACTTCACGCAGCTTGGAAGATGGACGCTGAGGGTGTCGCCGCAGCGCGCAAGGAGATCTCGCTGATCAAGTTCTTTGGTGCCAACTGCCTTCACGATGTGATCGACCGGGCACTTCAGGTGCACGGGTCGCTCGGCTACTCGACGGATCTCCCCCTTGAAGCGATGTACCGCTATGCGCGAGCCGCTCGTTTCTACGATGGCCCTGACGAGGTTCACCGCGCATCAGTATCCCGCCAGATCCTTCGTGGCTATGAGGCCCCAGGGGATGGTGTTCCAAGTGAGCACATCCCAACCCGTCGCGATGCTGCCCGCCAGAAGTTCGCGTGGTTGCTCGAGGCCGCAACGGCAAACGATTGAGCCAGGCAGCAAAGGGGCGCGGGAAAGCGCTCGTTGTAGTCCTGCTGGTTCAGTTACTCGTTGGTGGAGTGTTCATCGCTCTTGTTGTGACGGACTCGTTCAACTGCTCGGGTGGGAGTGGTTCCACCCAGACCGCGCCAGTCGGCGCCACAAAGCACTAACAGGGCTCCCTTGCCCCTAGACTCCAGAATCTGATGCCCAACACTCCGAAAACATTGCTCCTTGCGGCCCCGCGCGGATATTGCGCCGGCGTTGACCGGGCAGTAGTCACGGTTGAACGGGCGCTCGCTGAACATGGAGCCCCGGTCTATGTCCGTAAGGAGATTGTCCACAACAAGCATGTGGTCGAGCAACTCCGCGCGAGTGGCGCCATCTTTGTGGACGAACTGTCAGATGAGATCCCAGCCGGGGCCGTCACCGTCTTCTCAGCACACGGCGTTTCCCCAGCGGTCCATGAGGACGCCAAGGCCCGAGGGCTTGAGACGATCGACGCCACCTGCCCGCTGGTCACCAAAGTCCACATTGAGGCCAAGCGCTTCGCGGAGGATGGCTACACCGTGATTCTCGTGGGCCACGCGGGACATGAGGAGGTTGAGGGCACGATGGGCGAGGCACCCAACTCCGTCGTACTGGTCGAGACTGAGGAAGACGTTGACAAGCTCGAGTTCACGGAGGGTGACAAGCTCGCTCTTGTCACCCAGACGACGCTGTCTGTGGATGAGACCAGTGTGATCATCGCCCGTCTGAAAGGGCGTTTTCCCCAGATTGTGTCCCCGAAACTCGATGACATTTGTTACGCGACCACGAACCGCCAACTCGCTGTCAAGAACCTCGCCAACAAGTGCGATCTGGTGCTCGTGATCGGTTCAGCAAACTCCTCCAACTCCAACCGCCTAGTTGATGTAACCCGTGAGTTGGGAACTGACGCCTACCTGATTGACAATGAGGGTGAAGTTCAAGAGGAATGGCTGGTGGGCAAAGAGACGGTTGGGATTACGTCGGGAGCGAGCGCACCTGAGGAGCTCGTGCAGCGTCTTGTTGAGTTCTTCCGAGCGCGCGGGACCGAGGAGGTCCGGGAGGTCACTGTGATCGAGGAGAACGTTCGTTTCATGCTCCCCAAAGCTGTTCGCGACACAGTCATTGCTGACTGAGTCCTTAGGCGTCTAGCTCAATGAGAACTGTCGTCATCTCAGACCTTCACCTTGGTGGACGGCTTGGGGTTGACATCCTGCGAAACAGCACCAATCGCGAACTCCTAAAGGAGTTCATCACTGGGGCCGACCGCCTTGTTCTACTCGGCGACACGCTTGAACTCCGTCATGGACCTGCGAGAGAGGCGGTTGCTATCGCGATGCCGATCCTTGCGGATCTGGCTTCTGCTCTGGGGAAGAAGACGGAGGTTGTGATTGTCGGTGGTAACCACGACCATGCCGTCGTTTCGCCTTGGCTTGACGCTCGGCGTCGGGAGCAAGACCCTGCGCCCCTTACAAACTTTGAGACAGCGCCTGCTGACAGTGGTTGGGTAAGTGGCCTGATTGAGGAAGCGATGAGGCCAGCCAAAGCAGTGCTTGGTTACCCATGCGTTCGTATCAACGAGGACGTTGTCGCCTTCCACGGCAACTACTTGGACCGCCACATTTCAGTGCCCACATTCGAACGGCTTGCTGCTGGTGTGATGTCCAAGATCACCGGGCGTCCGTCGGATCAGGCAGTTGGAGCTGACGACTATGAGGCTGTGCTCGCGCCGATGTACGCGTGGGCTTACGAGCTTGCTCAGCAGGTTCCTGGCGGCATGGGCATCGGGGCGCACGGAGCCTCCACCAAGGCGTGGAAGGTCCTTGCCGGGGGGAGTGGTCACAGGCCAATGCGCAAGAAGGCTGCTGCGATCGGCTTTGCCGGCGCGGTTGGTCTTCTCAACACAGCAAAACTAGGTCCATTGCGGAGCGATATTTCCCCTCAGGCCCTGAGGAAAGCTGGGATTGCCGCGGCAGGGGATGCGGTTGCTGGCCTCGGGCTTGACGCCAAGCACGTGCTCTACGGCCACACGCACCGCGCGGGGCCTCTGCCAACCGACATGCTCAGCGAGTGGATGGTGAGCGGTGGTCAACAGCTCTGGAACACGGGCTCGTGGGTATTTGAGCAGCACTTCCTTTCGGGGGCGCCGCAAGGTTCGTCCTATTGGCCTGGGCGCGCCATTGAGGTAATTGACGACGGGGAGCCGGTCCTTCACTCGCTTCTGAACGGCCTGACCGAGACTGAGATTGTCGGGGACCTGAAGCCCAACGACGAGACTCTCTAGCGGGAGTCAGTCCGTCTTGCCGGCGGGTGCGAGCCCGGGGGCAAAGCAGGTTGAGAGCACCGTCACTCCAGAGGACGCCTCGATCTCGAGCTCGCCCTCATGGTGGTTTGAGTTGGAGATGACCTCAAGAGCGCAAGGACCGGGCACTGAGAACTCTTGACCGTTGACCGCAACGGTTCCCTCACCAATCAGTGAGAGCCAGACAGAGCCGGCCGCATATTGGCCGTTAGCGGGACCTTCCCTATCTGCGGTCGGAACGATGAGTGCCACATCGTCGGCGTCCTCTGGGCGGAACGGATCGAGTGGCTCCTGGTTGAGGTCAAGGAGGCCTTGGATCATTAGCTCCAGGTCGCCGTACAGGCCTTCGCCTACCTGCATGTCCTCAAGTCGAAAGTCCCCGTTGAACAGGTAGCGGCTCGGGTAGCCTTGGGCTCCGTAGAACAGCCACATCTCGCCATCGGGGTCGGCGAGGACTGGATAGGTAATGCCGAGACGGTTCACTGCGGCCTCCACTGCGGCTTCGTCCTTTGTCTCTTCGCGGGAGGCAGTATGCACGCCGACGACGCGTAGCCCTGCCTCGGAATACCGGTCGTGAAGTGCTTGGAGATAAGGGATTGTGCGCATCGACTCTGGGCGTGTCATGTCCCACAGCTCCACGAGAACAGGACGGTGGCGCTGCTTGTCCATCCGCAAGGGCGCAGTGTTGAACCACGTTAGGTCACGCGGAAAGGGAGGAGCGAGGATGTCGACGGGAGGACGCAGGGGACCGCGATGGTAGCGTTTCCAGTTCGCCGCCAACCCTTACAACGGAGGAAGTCCGAATGTCCACCTTCTTTGACCGCCTTGAATCCATCCGCTCACAGTGGAATGTCCTTGAGCATCCCTTCTACCAGCGCTGGACTAACGGAGAGCTGACCAAGGCTGACTTGGCCGTCTATTCCGGTCAGTACCGCCATGCAGTCGTCGCTCTCGCCGCTGCCTCAGCTCAAGCCGCTGATGTCGCAGACGCCGACCTCACCAAGGGCCTTGCTGCGCACGCAGTAGAAGAGGCCGAGCATGTCGCCCTTTGGGACGGATTCACAGATGCAGTCGGCGGGGACGCTGGCGTCTCACCAACAGCGGAGACTGAGGTCTGCGTGAAGGCATGGGAAGGGACTGCGGACCGTCCATTCCTAGAGACGCTTGTCGCTCTCTACACGATCGAATCCGGTCAGCCAGAGATCAGCGAGACAAAGCGTGACGGGCTTGTTGCCCGCTACGGCTACACCCCGGAGACTCCCGCAACCGAGTACTTCGACCTCCATGCTGAGCTCGACATTGAGCACGCTGACCTCGCCCGCAAGGCCATTGAGCCACGGCTTGATGGGGCCGACCACGAGGCACTCCTCGCTGTGGCTGAGGCAACACTCCGTGGAAACTGGGAGCTGCTGGACGGCGTAGACCGCCTCCTCGGCAGCTAGATCAGCAACAAGAACACTTTGGTGACTGCGCGATGAGCAACCGGACCCGTATTGGTGTGCTCGTCGCGCTTGTCGCTGTTGCAGGCCTCGCCTTCTTTGCATTGAGAGGCGGTGACAATGATTCGGATTCCTCCGCTGGCGGAGGGGTCACATCACACCTGACCGCCACCACCCCAGCAGCTCGCGTAGTGCGCAGCGCAATTGTGGTCTCTAAAGATGGTGCGGTTGGAGGCGTCAAGACCATCGACGCTAAATCCGGGGATCGGATTGTGATCACCGTTACATCAACCAACTTCACCGGCGAGGTACACCTGCATGGGTTCGACATCCATCGGGATCTCGCACCGGGCAGGGCCGTTGAGTTCTCAGTTCCACCTTCCGCTACATCTGTAGCCAAGGGACAGGGTGTGTTTGAGATGGAGATGGAAGCCACCGCTACACAGATCGCCAAGGTCCAGGTTTCACAGTGAGGTTTGGCCGCTCCGTGCGGGCGGCGTTGTTTGGATCAGCGCTTCCATTTGCCTTCCCGGCAGTGGCGTCCGCTCACGGCATCGCCGCGAAGGCTGACCTTCCGATTCCAGCTTGGCTGTTTGCGTGGGCAGCGACCCTGGTGCTGCTTGTCTCATTCGGCGGCCTAGCGGTCCTGTGGAGGAGTCCGCGCTTGGCCGGTTCAGGAACCCGTGACCTGGTCGGGATGGGGGCCTGGGCGGACGTTCTGCTGGGAGCTATTGGTGTCGTCTGGTTCTCTCTTGTCTGCTGGGCCGGTCTGACTGGCACATTCGTCTCGACCGCCAATTTGGCTCCCACAGCAGTCTGGGTTCTCTTCTGGGTTGGGATGCCGGTCGTCAATGCAATCTTCGGGGATGTATTCAGGCTTCTGAACCCATGGCGTGCCGTGGGGCGCTTTTGTGGCTGGCTGATGGCCAAACTTCTGCGTGACGGCGTCCCAACCCCAAATGTTTGGCCTTCATGGCTTGGTAGGTTGCCAGCCGCATTCGGCCTCTTGGCTATCGGATGGGTTGAGCTCGCGTACACAGGAAGGGACGACCCCTCGATTCTCGCCGCACTGGCCCTTGGCTACGCGGCAGTGCAGTTGGTCGGGATGAGTGCGTTTGGCGTGGAGGTCTGGTCCGATCGGGCGGACTCGTTTGGCGTGGCGTTCTCACTCATCGCACGCATTGCTCCGTTCGAGCGCACCGAAGGGAGGTTGAGGCTCCGAGCGCCTCTTGCGGGACTGGTTAGGATGCCACCGGTCGGTTGGACGCAGCTGGTTCTGCTTGTGATGATCGGTGTGACCAGCTTTGACGGGTTCACTCAGGGGCCGCTCTGGAGTGATCTGTCACAGACACTGTCGGTGAAGGCCAAGGCGCTTGGGTTTGCTCCTACGGGGGCCGCTGAAGCAGCATCGACGGTCGGAATCGGACTGGCACTTGTTGTCGTCTGCTGTATCTGGGCCGCGGGCGTTTGGGGTGCCTCCAAGGAGCTAAACCGTCCGGCGCGAGAGGTTGCAAGGACCTTCACTCACATCCTCGTGCCGATCGCCCTCGCTTACACGGTCGCCCATTACGCGTCGCTACTGCTGATCCAAGGGCAGGCACTTGGATACCTCATCTCTGACCCAACGGGGTCGGGCACGGACTGGTTTGGAACAGCCCAATGGAGCATCGACTACGGGCTGATCACCCCCACGGGCGTCTGGTGGCTCCAAGTCGGGGCACTCCTCGTTGGCCACATCGCAGCACTCGTCCTAGCGCACGATCGGGCACTAGAGGTTGCGGATGATTCCCGCACGGCAACCCGTTCACAGATTCCCATGCTGATCGCAACCGTCGCTTTCACAACGCTTGGCCTATGGCTGCTCTCGGCGGCGAGCCTCTGATGGCTGTCGCCATTAGCGTGCCAATAGCCCACCTCGCTCACTGGGCTGCCGTGTTCTACGCGGCGCCCGTGATCCTTCTCTTGTTGTGGGCCGGTCTGGCGCGGTTAGTGAGGCTGAGGAATGCCCGTAAGGCGGCGGCAGGCCGCACCGACCCGTCCTCGCGGAAGTAGGACTCGCGCGGGCTGGGAGGCCTTTACCAAAGCTTTCACCGTTCCCCATTGCACGGGTGTGTGAGAAGCGGCATACTGAGCTTGTGGTCCTTGTAAGGGTCCACATCCCGCCCCTAAATCTCCAAGGAGGAGACACCTTGCGTAAATCAATTCTTGTCGCGGCCGTTGCTGCGATCACTTCGCTCGCACTCGTTGCAAGCGCTTCAGCATCACTTGTCCAGCAGTCCCAGGTCAAGCTCCAGCCTCTTACGGGTTCTTTGGCCCCCAAGGGCAAGGGCTATGTGAAGCTGGATTCCTATCTGTCCACGCGTGACGCAGCTTCAGCGCGCGGGGCTTACAAGACGAATCCGGTTGGCAAGGTCTTCATGGACTTCCCTGCTGGTTCGACGATCAACAAGACCTCGGGTCC
>WLNJ01000032.1 GCA_009699865.1 Actinomycetota bacterium | reverse complement strand
TGGCGTATTCACAGCTGACCTTGCGACATCACTCCGCGCAGCGCGTGAACTTGAGTACGGCGGGGTCTTGGTCAACGAAGTCCCAACCTTTAGAACAGACCAAATGCCATATGGCGGGGTCAAGGATTCCGGCAACACCAAGGAAGGCCCGCACTACTCCGTCCGTGAATTCACTGAGGAGCGGCTGGTCACAATCCAGCCTTGACCTCAGCGCGCAGGGACTGCCCCGCGCGGTGAGGTGAGGTCAGCGAGCGCTAACCGGCTTCGTTGCCGGCAGCGATCTTACGAAGGTTGATGGCCTCGTTGAAGACGGCTTCGTCAACGCCAAGCTCGAGGGCAACCTCACGCAGAGTGCGGCCTGACGCGGCTGCCTCCTTGACGATCTCGGCGGCCTTGTCATAGCCGATGAATGGGTTCAGCGCGGTCGCAACAGCAAGTGTTGACTCAGCTGAATCTGTGCAGCCCTGCAGGTTGGCTTCGATTCCATCAACGCACCTCTCGGCAAACAGGCGCGAGCCGGCAGCGAGCAGTGAGATCGACTCAAGCAAGTTGCGTGCGATCAGCGGAATACGGACGTTGAGCTCGAAGTTGCCCTGGGTGCCAGCAATCGTGATTGCCGTGTCGTTGCCGATTACCTGAGCGCCAATCTGGAGGATGACCTCGGGGATGACAGGGTTGACCTTGCCCGGCATGATCGACGACCCCTTCTGCAGCTCGGGCAGGAAGATCTCACCAAGTCCCGCGCGTGGGCCGGAGCCCATCCAAGCGATGTCATTAGCGATCTTGGTCAGTGACACAGCTACGACCTTCAGTGCGCCTGAGAGCTCAACCAGTGAGTCACGGTTGCCTTGGGCCTCAAACGGATCCTCTGGAGCGGAGATCTCTAGACCCGTGTCAGCGGCAAGGCGCTCTCGGACCTTGGACGCAAAGTCAATGTGGGTGTTCAGGCCCGTGCCCGTGGCCGTGCCCCCAAGTGGAATTTGGGAGACCTGCGGGAGAGCAAGGCGGATGCGCTTGGCACCAAGGCGGACCTGGGCGGCATAACCACCAAACTCCTGTCCGAGCGTGACTGGAACCGCATCCATCAGGTGCGTGCGTCCACTCTTGACAATGTCGTGGAACTCAGTTGCCTTTGCGGTGAATGACTGCTCGAGCTTCTCAAGCGCTGGCAGCAGGGCATTGGTCGCCTCGTCGAGAGCAGCAAGGTGCACTGCTGAAGGGAAGACGTCATTACTGCTCTGTCCCATGTTGACGTGGTCATTGGGGTGGGCACCGTCGCCGGCAAGGTTGGCGATCACCTCGTTGGCATTCATGTTGGACGAGGTACCTGAACCAGTTTGGAAGACATCAATCGGGAACTGGTCGTCATGTTCACCACGGCCGACTGCATCGCCGCCCTCGGCAATTCGACCGGCCAGCTCGCCGTCAAGCAAGCCAAGGTCAGCATTCACGCGGGCAGCAGTTGCCTTGATTCGGCCCAGCCAGCGGACAAGTGGCACGGGGATTGGCTCGCCCGAAACTGGGAAGTTCCCAATTGCTTTGTCGGTCTCTCCACCCCAAAGGTGGCCGTTGTTGTCTGGTGCCATGGTCTTGATGCTCCTGTCGTTGGGGCGAGAAAAGGATGTTGCGTAGATAAAGCTAGCGCTCAGCGCAGGAAGGCCGCTATCTCCCGGGCCAATCCAACCGGATCGTCATATGCGGGCAGGTAACCGGTGCGTTCGAGGATTCTCAGCTGCGCATTGGGTAGAAGGTCCAGAGCTTCCTTGGCAACAGCAAGTGGGTGCGCTGGATCCCGGTCAGCCCAGAGCAGCAGAACTGGGGCGCTGATCGTGCTGTAGCGGTCCATCAGTTCCCGGTCAGGCCCGACAGGCCAGTTCCGCGCGAACCTCGCCCAAGCCCTCGCGCGCCCAGGGTCGCCAACATCAGCAAAGGCGTGCCGCACAAGGTCAGCAACTTCAGGGTTCGGTGTTTCAGTCAGCCGGCGGACTAGGAGTGGGCCGGCGCTGGCCTTCGCGCCTCGGGCAAGCAGACGGTCTAAGCCTGGTACGGCAGCGGCTCGGGAGGCAGTCCGCCAAGCACTCACCAGCCCCGGGTGGGCTGGCCGCCCGTGCAAGCGGGTTGAACAGAGGACGAGACCAGCTGGGGTGAGGTTCCCGTCAAGAACAGCGCGAAGGGCGATCTCCCCACCAATTCCGTGTCCGCCCAAGGCCGCACACTCACCACCAACGGAGCGGCAGAAGTCAGCCATCACCTCCGTCATCCACTCGCTGTCATACGCGTGGGTTGGCCGGTCCTCACTGTCGCCGTGAAGTGGCAGGTCGGGGAGGATCAGACGGAAGCGATGAGTAAGCGGTTCAATAGCTGGCATCCATTCACGGTGGGAGAGCCCGAGTGAGTGGAGGAGGATCAGTGGCGGGCCGGACCCAGCCTCGCGATAGGCCACACGGGCCCCGTCATGGTGGTGATAAAGCCGGAGCTTCAACCTTGCCCACCGGCAAGGTTTGGCAGGGCAATACCGGCGCGTGTCAGGCCCTCTTCGATCGCCGCCACAGCTGTTTCCAAGACTTGGACGCGTGCGTGACGTTTGGACTCACCGGACACAAGGGTCCACGGAGCAACGCTGTGGTCTGTGCGTTCCAGCATCTCCTCGACAGCAGTCAGGTAGTCGGCGTGCTTCTCACGGTTGCGCCAGTCCTCGTCGGTCAGCTTCCACTGCCTTAGCGGGTCGCCCGCGCGTCGCTCGAAGCGCTTGAGCTGTTCCTCAGGGCTGATGTGAATCCAGAACTTGACGATCACGGTCCCTTCGGCAGCGAGGCTCTGCTCAAAACCGACGATCTCTGAATACGACCGACCCCATTGGTCCTCGGATGCAAATCCTTCAACTCGTTCAACCAATACCCGGCCGTACCAAGAGCGGTCGAAAACGGCCATGCCTCCCCAGCCAGGGAGCTTGTCGGCAAATCGGATCAGAAAGTGGTGCCGTTTCTCGTCAGGGGTTGGCGCAGCGAACTGAGAGACACGAACATGGCGCGGGTCGATTGGGCTGACTAGGCGTTTGATCGCGCCACCTTTGCCTGAGGCATCCCAACCTTCAAAGAGGCACAGGACGGGAGGGCCAAGGGTGCCGTCGCCAAGCATTCCGCCGCACGTGAGCCGAAGTTCAAGCATCCGTTCCTGCAGTACTGCCAACCGCACGGCTTCCTCCTCGCGCGAGAGCCGGAGGCTCAGGTCAACCTTCTGGAGTCTTCCCATGCCTTCATCGTGCCACGGGTTGGGCAACCGCGCCGCCCCGGCAATCGCGGGGGTATCTAGACTCCAGCCCCGATGCCTAACCGTCCGTACAAACCGCTGCCACCGAAGTTCAAGCAGGCGCAGGTCGAGGAGGAGGTCCTCGCCCGCTGGCGCGACCTCAATGTTTTCGAACGCAGCCTTGAGCTACGGGCTGGCGGCAAGCCATGGGTTTTCTATGAAGGACCGCCCACTGCTAACGGGATTCCGGGTACCCACCATGTTCTCGCGAGAGTGTTTAAGGATGTATTTCCTCGCTTCCAAACAATGCGCGGTCGCCGGGTTGAACGCAAGGGCGGCTGGGACTGTCATGGACTCCCTGTTGAGCTTGCGGTTGAGGCTGAACTGGGGTTCACCAGCAAGGATGACATTGAGAAATTTGGGATCGCTGAGTTCAACCAGCGCTGCCGTGATTCGGTATTCCGCCATGTTGAGGAGTGGAATCGCCTCACCGAGCGGATTGGTTTCTGGATTGATCTTGACGATGCCTACCGAACATTGGACGCCTCCTATGTGGAGTCAGTCTGGTGGGCGCTAAAGACGATCTCCGGGAAGGGCCTGCTCTACGAAGGTCACAAGGTTGTCCCGTACTGCCCGCGCTGTGGCACCACGCTTTCCTCACACGAGCTCGGTCAGCCAGGCGCCTACCGCGACGTGGTGGATACCGCTGCCTTCGTTCGGCTCCCTCTTGCAGTTCCCCACGGCCCACTTGAGGTTGAGGATGAGCTTGTCGTCTGGACCACAACTCCTTGGACCCTTGTTTCTAATGCCGCAGTGGCGATTGACCCGACACTGACCTACGCGCGCGTTCGCGTCCCAGGCTCAGAGGCGGCTCTTGTTGTGGCCGAGGCCTTGGTTGACAAGGCCCTTGGCGAGGACGCTCAGATCCTGGCCACATTTCCCGGCGCTGACCTTGTTGGTGCCGCCTACCGACCACCCTTCGACTTCATCACCGGCGGCGAATACGGGCCTGCTGGCCACACGGTGCTCGCAGCGGACTTCGTCACAGCCGATGAGGGCACTGGGCTTGTCCACACGGCGATCGCCTTCGGCGAGGATGACTTCCGCCTTGGCGAAAGGGTTGGTCTTGCGGCGATCAACCCGGTATTGCCCGATGGCACCTATGACGAGCGGATTGGCAAGTACGCCGGCCGCCAGGTCAAGGACTGCGATGAGGACCTACTCGCAGAGTTGGAGGCCAGAGGCCGACTTCTACGCGCTGAGCCTTACGAGCACTCCTACCCACACTGCTGGCGCTGCTCAACGCCGCTGCTCTATTACGCAAAGCCGTCTTGGTACATCGCAACCTCCAAGGTTCGCGATCGCATGCTTGAGGAGAACGCTGGCATTGACTGGCATCCAGAGCACGTCAAGGACGGCCGCTTTGGCAAGTGGCTTGAGAACAACGTTGACTGGGCGCTCTCGCGCGAGCGCTATTGGGGCACGCCGCTGCCAGTTTGGAAGTGCGCCAAGGGCCACATCCATGTGATCGGCTCGTTTGACGAACTTGAGGAACTCTCCGGTGTTCGCCTTGAGGATCCGCACCGTCCGTATGTGGATGATGTTGGCTTCCCATGCATCGAATGTGGTGACCGGATGCAGCGAGTTCCAGAAGTCATCGATGTCTGGTTTGACTCAGGTGCCATGCCGTTCGCTCAGCATCACGCTCCACTGGAGAACGCCGATCACTTTGAGGAACGCTTCCCAGCGGACTTCATCTGCGAGGCGCTTGACCAGACACGCGGCTGGTTCTACTCCCTGCTTGCCGTGTCGACGCTGCTCTTTGACAAGGCGTCCTACAAGAGCGTTGTCTGCCTTGGGTTGATCCTCGACGGTGATGGTCAGAAGATGAGCAAGTCAAAGGGCAATGTTGTGGAGCCGTGGTCAATCCTTGACCAGCAAGGCGCCGACGCCCTGCGCTGGTACTTCCTCACGAGTAAGCAGCCGTGGGACGGGTACCGGTTCTCAACTGATGCTGTTGATGAGTCAACGCGCCGACTGTTGCTCCCTCTCTGGAACATCCTCGGGTTCCACGTGCTCTACGCAAACGCCGCTGGCGTTGGCCCAGTTGACGGCGTGCCTGAGCCAACCAATGACCTTGACCGTTGGATTTTAAGCCGCCTGTCCGGCACGGTGGAGACTGTCAGCGAGCGCCTTGAGGCATTTGACGCGACCACTGCTGGCCGCGAGATCCAAGACCTCGTTGAGGACATTTCGAACTGGTATGTCAGGCGCTCGCGGCGCCGCTTCTGGGATGGCGACGAGGAAGCCCTCGCAGTGTTGCGCCACGTCCTGCTCGTCACCGCCCGGCTCCTGGCGCCGTTCTGCCCGTTCATCGCAGATGTGATTCACACGACGCTTGACCCCAAGGGTGACCCGTCGGTTCACCTCACTGATTGGCCTGAGTCTGGTCCTCGTGATGAGCAACTCGAGTTGGCGATGGCAGCAGCTCGCGAGGCCGTGACGCTTGGGCTTGCCGCCCGCGGGCAGGCAAAGGTCAAGGTGCGCCAGCCGCTGCGTGCCGCGGTGATTGTCGCCACTGATGAGGAGCGCGAGGCAATCCAATCGCTTGAGGACATTGTCCGCGAGGAACTCAACGTCAAGACACTTGAATTCGCTAGCGCGGCGGATGAACTAGCTGAACTCGAGGTCAAGGCGAATTACAGAACGCTTGGCCCCAAGTTCGGCCCCCAAATGCCACAGGCCGCGGCTGCGGTCGCAGCGCTTGACCCAGACCATGTCGGCCAGTCACTCAAGGCTGGGAGTCCGATCCACATCAATGTCGGTGGAACTGAACACGCGCTTGAGGCAGAGGACCTGCTGATTGTGATGCGGCCAATTGAGGGATACCAGCTTGAACATGAGGGATCACACGCAGTGGCCCTTGACTTGAATCTTGACGACGATCTACTTCTGGAAGGCCTTGCTCGCGAAGTAGTCCACGCTGTTCAGGGGGCAAGAAAGTCAGCTGGCCTTGAGGTCGAAGACCGCATCAGCCTTGGGCTTGGTGGTGACGAGCGCGTCCTCGCCGCCATCAACGCTCACTCAGAGTGGATCTGCAGTGAGGTTCTGGCAACAGCATTTGAGACAGGCATCGCCGACGGCGAGAACCTGACCATTGACGGTCACGAACTGACCGTCACCGTCACCAAAGCCTGACCCTTCCTAGGCGCAGCAGCTGGTAAGCCGCTCAGGCCACTCAGCCTTCGTTGAGCTGAAGCTCTCGCTCCAAGGCGGCCTTTGGCAGCGCGCCTGTGACCTGGTGAACCTTCTGGCCACCCTTGAACATGATCAGCGTTGGGATTGACATCACGCCAAACTGAGCAGCGGTCTGCTGGTTGTCATCAACGTTGACCTTGACGATCTTGAGCGCGTCGCCGTGTTCGTCAGCAATCTGTTCAAGAACTGGGGCGACTTGACGGCACGGACCGCACCATGGAGCCCAGAAGTCAACGATCACTGGTGTCAGGGAATCGATCACCTCTGCTTGGAAGTTGGCATCGCTTACTTCGGTGATGGCGCCCATTTGGTCAAACCCTTCGTTCGTCGGAGACTTGCGTTGATCTCTCAGTATAGGACGGTCTCGGCGGTCAGCCAGTCCGAAACCAAGGCGTCCGGACAAGCTTGATTGGCTTGACCGGCGAGGTCTTCTCAAGGAAGAACTTCACGCCGTCGCGCTCCTCGATCGCTGCCACCGCTTTCTCTTGGCGTCTCCATGCGAGCGCCCAGATCACTGGGAACCCTGCGGCCATAGCGGGAACCTGCGGGGCGGTCAGCACGAATGCTCCGGCGCCGAGGGTTGCGATCAGTAGCGGCCAGAGGCGGTTGACGAGCATCCGAGTTGGGTGAACTTCGGGCAGGGAGGGACTCGTCGGCGCCGCGGCTAAGAGCTTTGCGACGGCCGGAGAGGCATCGTTTTGGCGACCTACCCAAATCCCTGTAATGCCTGCGATCACCCACCAAGCTGCCGCAATCGGGATGACAAGCCCATCGCCTGACTCGGCCGCACCAGCGAGCGCGAGCGCCGCCAGCAGTGTCGCTGAGCCCGCACAGCCAAGCACCGTGGCCTTGAGGAAGGCAACGAATGCCATTAGGTCTTTCCTACCGCGAGTCGTTCAAGGAGGGCGTGGACGCCAGCTGTTCCCTCAACCAGGAAGTCAGCGGCAGCCAGCAATTCGGGCGGCGCTTCCGGGGACTCGACGGCAACCTTGGTGGCTGAGTCCAGCCAACCTTCGACGACCATTGCCCCAAGCTCGGCGAAGGCGTCGATGTCGGTGACGTCATCGCCGATGTAAAGCGCGGTCTGGAGTGGGGAGTCAGCCAAGAGGTGCCGGATTCCCATTCCCTTGTTGAATGCGGCCGGTGGTCGGATTTCAAGAACCTTCTTGCCCCAGTGGGCGACAAGACCGGCCTCTTCAGCTCTGACGGCTACGCCTTCCAGTGCTGTCCGACAAGCGTTCTCGTCGGGGGTTCCGCGCCAGTGGAGGGCTGAGATCGCACCCTTGTCTTCGCGCCGGATACCAAGGCTGGAGAGATCCCGGATAGCTTCGGCGGCAGCTTCCTGGACTGGTTCTGTCCAAGCCTCAAGCTCAGGGTCAACGGTGGCTTCCCAATCTCCGGGCAGCAGAAACTCGCTGCCATGGCCTCCGATGTAGCTCAGGCCTCCCGCGCCTACGACGCGGCGTGCGTCCTCAGCTTGCCTGCCGCTGACACAGGCGACCAGTCCAAAGTGCCTGGCTAGCTTGACCAACGCGGTTCTCACGGGAACCGGAACAGAAGCATCCCGCGAGTCCCTGACAATGGGCGCGAGTGTCCCGTCAACGTCAAGCAGGATCGCGGTTGTTGCGGGATCCTTCGAGAGCGTTTCGAACAGGAGCGCTGTTGGATCGGTCGTCACGGGCCTAGTATGCCCCGAGTGAACGACCCCGGAACGCTTCGTCTTGCATTGGTGGGTATTTGTGCGGGCCTGCTGAGCGGGCTGTTGGGCGTTGGTGGTGGTGTGATCATCGTGCCGCTGTTGGTCCTTTGGCTCGGCTGGAACCAACGCTCTGCTCAGGCAACGTCGCTCGCCGCCGTGTTCATCATCGCTTCCTACGGGGTCGTCGCGTTTGCTTTGGCGGGTGAAGTGCGCCCGGGTACCGCCGCGATGATTGGGCTACCCGCGCTTGCCGGCGTGGTCTTCGGGACGCGGCTTGCCGCGAAGCTTCACTCTGACACCCTGGGCATCCTCTTCGGGCTATTCCAAGTGACCGTCGCGATTGTGATGTTCGCGGGATGAACATTCTTTGGATCATCGTCGCCGGCGCCGCAGCAGGTGTTCTATCTGGACTCTTCGGAGTTGGCGGTGGGGCTATCTTCGTCCCAGCTCTTGTTCTTCTGTTTGGCTTTGAGCAGACGACGGCAGAGGGAACGTCTCTGTTGGCGATGATTCCTGTTGCCGGCTTAGGTGCGTGGGTTCAACACAAGTCAGGCCTTGTGCAGGTTCGTAGCGCGGCGACTGTGGGCTTGGTGGCTGGCGTCGGTGTAGCCGTCGGGGCAGTGGTGGCCAACCATCTCCCGGAGACAACCCTCCGCCGCGTCTTCGCTGTTTTCCTAGTGATCATGGCCGGACAGCTTCTGTTCCGGTCGCACAAGAAGCGCGTTGAGAGACTGAATGCCGAGGCTGCCAGCGGCGACGGGACGGTCTGACCGCTGCTACGGTCGGTTTGAGGGGTTGTCCAGCTGCGGGAGGAACGCGGAACCATTGCCGTTTTGGCGTGTTTCAGCAATCAGAATGAAAACCAGAGCCTTGACTGCAGCGGCCTTGTCCGCCTTCTTTATTTCGGCGATCCCTGCGCAGGCTGCCGCCATTCCGCATCCTCTCTGGCTTGGTGTTGAGGAGATCTGGGCTGTGGGCGCTGGTGGTGGGACCCCGTCGCCAGGGACCGCAGGGGTGCCGTTTGAGATTTCGAAGAAAATCGCCCAAACTGGAGCTAAGTATCAGCGGGTCTCGGCCTCATGGCGGCAGCTTCAGCCCGATGACAAGTTTCCAGCGGGTCCTCCCAGTCCCACCAGTTGGACTGACGCAAACTTTGATCAGACCGCGATTAGTCAACTTGATGACGCCGTCCGGGCAGCCGCGGATACAAGGCCAGCAACCGGTTTTGGACTTCAGGTCCTGCTGCAGGTTGAGAGCGCTCCGTACTGGGCCGAAGACCTAACTGGTCGGCCAGACGTAGGGGCGTTTGCCACGGAGCAGAACAATTACAAGGGTGCTTGGCAGCCAAAGTCAGATGCAGTCAAAGCTTTGGCGCAGGCCTTGGCGACGCGCTACGACGGCAACGATCGCCACAACACCTATGGGCGCCTGCTCCCCAAGATCACTGCCTTCCAAGCTTGGAACGAGCCAAACCTTTCAACCCATCTTGCCCCACAGACCTCACCGGGGGGGACTCTCGTCGGCCCACGCATGTACCGGGAGCTGCTCAATGCTTTTGACCAAGGGCTCCATGACAGCGGTAGGACGGACACTCAGACTGTTGCGGCTGGAATGTCGCCGTTTGGACAGCCTCGGGGTGTGGTCCAGGGGACCTCACCACAGATCTTTGCCCAAGGGGTCCTATGCGTACAGAAGGCAGGGAGGGCGTTCACCAAGGTTCCGGATTGCGGGCCAGTTCACTTTGACGTCTGGGCACAACACCCGTATGACATTCAGGGCCTGCCCATGCGGCCAGCTGACCCCAAAGGGAAGAACGGGCTAATGGCTGACATCCCGGCTCTTAGGGCAGCTGTGGCAGCAGGAGTAAGGGAAGGGACAGTGCTCCCGGCCGTCACCAAGCCATTCTGGGTAACGGAGTTTGATTGGTGGACAAACCCTCCCAGTCCCGAGTTCGGGAAGAGCCCCGGTTTGGCGGCGCGATTCACAATGGACAGCCTTTGGCGCGCGTGGTCTGCCGGAGTAGACACCCTGTTCTGGTACGGAATGAGGGATATCCGCACTTGGAGTGGTGGACTTTGGAACGCGAGCGCCTTCCCGACCGCGCGAGTAGGCCTGACCACGCGCATCCTTGCGGCGGATAAGGCGAAGCCCTCGCTCAGAGCATTCCAGTGGCCATTCCGTGAGGTCAAGGGCGCTCATCCATACGCGTGGGGAATAGTGCCATGCCGCTTGGCCGGACAGCGCATTCTGATTGATCAACTAATCAAGCGGCGTTGGCGCCCAGTTACCCATGGAACAAGTGCCGCCAGTGGCGTGTTTCAGATTCCCCTGTCGGCTAAGGGCAAGGGAGTCGGACGCTGGCGGGCTAGGGCACCAGCCACCTGCGGTGGGACAAGCCCGGAGTGGAACAGTGCTTGGTAGTAAGCGCATACTCGTGCGCACTCAGTTAGTTGCTGCCTCTGAAGATGGCCTTCGACTGTCGCATTTCGTCCCAACAAGTGGTACAAAGATGGTGGCTATGTGCCCGTTTTTACAATGCATTCAGGGAGCTTGAGTGAGCAGAGCTAAATCACAGCGGTGGTTCGCGGGCCTCTCGGCCTTGGTTGCCTGCGGCTTGTTGGCGTCAAGCTCCGTGGGCGCTGTGGATCCCTACATCCCTATTCCTGGCGTGTTGTGCCCTGCGGGCACTAATCAGATCACTGACACGGTTGCTCGAGTTGACGCCGTTTGTCGGATCTCACTTGACCTATGGATCTCACTAGGAGGCGACCCGGATAAGCCACCTGAGATCACCAGCATCGACCCGCGCGGCATGCAGCCACCGGTCCCAACGGACCCGGACAAGCTCAAGGACCTGATCGACAAACTTCCCGAGAGCGACCCGGACGGCGCTCCGCCGCCTGAGCTGGGGCCAATTTTGGATCAATGCACCACGGATCCGTCTTGCTACATGCCAACGAATCCAAGCGACTTCCCGCCCCAAGAGCCTGACCCTGACCCAGACATCACCGTTCAGGACGGTGGCAATCCAGACCCAAAGGCGACAGTTGGCTACCACTGTGATCCGCATGTTTATACGGGTGATGATCTAGTCAGCCTGCAGAGTGTTGTGCCGGTGGACGGTGATGGGAATCCGCTTGAACCAGTTGACGCTTGGGTACTCAACCCCAACTTCCCGGCGATCTTGATCCCACGAGGTGACCCGAATGCCGAGGTCCCGATCCCGAGCTTCCTGTCAACGCGTGATGGCATTGACCACGCCACAGGCTTGGCCTACTGGCTGGACGACCCTAGGAGCGACAACAGCGCCTACATTGACTCCGGAGCCCAAGGTTGCGTGTCAATCCAGGACACGGCACCGCCAGTGGCACCCCAGGGCGTAGTGGCTGGCCTTCCGGAGCCTGGCGTTACCGGCGCCGTCCTCGTCAACTGGGATCTCCTTGAACAGACGGTTGCCAACAACGGTGGTGACCCGCTTGTTGAGTACGAGGCACAGGCAATCCCTGGCGGACGGACGTGCACCGTGACGGTTGAGTCCGGTTCAAACGGATGCGTCATCACCGGGCTGAACCCGTCCACTCCCTTTATTCCCGCTAGAGGCACCACTCCCGCTGTCCCAGCTACTCCAGGCACGGCCTACACCTTCAAGGTGCGGGTCAGGAACACGGTTGGCTGGAGCCCGCTATCAGATGCGAGCGATCCGCCACTGATTCCTGTGACTGCTTCCGCTGCCCGCAGGGCGAAGCCGCCAAAGGCACACGCTGCATGGAGGACGACGATTGCCGCCCTCGTCTCCGCAGCCCGGGCTCTGAATCTTGTCCCAGTCCAGGGACATGGGTCAAAGGCCCCGAAGATCACTGTTCCAGGACCACCCCAGTTGGGCAAGGCAGTCCAGATTGATTCGCTGGGGTTCTACCCTCTGAACGGAGCCGTGACCGTGTCATGGACTGCACCAAAGGTGAACGGCGGCACGCCAATCACGCGTTACAACGTTGTCGGAACTCAGGCGGGTAGAACAGGTATTGGTTGCACTGCTCCCGGAACGGCACTCTCATGCCAGATTGACGGAATGACCAAGAACGTTCCGATCACCTTCGCCATCACGGCAGTCAACGCCAAGGGTCAAGGTGCAGCCTTCAAGACGCCAGCCTTCAAGTTCAACATCACTTGCAACGAGTGGACCAGCCAGCCTAAGTGTGCGTTCGACGTCAAGGTCAAGGCGATCATCCGTGTAGCCGGAACCGTCGATGGGCACAAGCTGCGAGTGGGATGTGGACTGAGCCCGTTTATCTCGAACACGCTGATGAAGATCCGCAACCCTGCGTTCCCAGCTGACCCGGATGCGTTCCCCACACTCGTACTTGGCCGGGCTGTAGGTCCCGTGTGCCGCATGGTCCTCCAGCAGGTTCCGCTGCCAACGCTTGACGCCACACAAAAGGCGCAGGTCAAAGCGGGTTATGTGGCAATGGCATTCAAGGTAATTGGGCTTCCATCAAAGGGCTCGCGCGAGTTGCCAGTAGTCCTTCCGTACGCAAAGGTATGGGGGAACGCTCCAGTTGCGATGGCAAAGAATGGCACCAGCGGCCCGACCAATCAGGCTGTTCTGGCTGATGCAAACGGCGTTGCGGTGTGGATTGGGTATGTGACTAAGGCTGGTTACTACCCGGTCAACGCTCAGTGGCCTTTCTATAAGGCTGGACGTACCTTCTTCACCTTCAAGAAGACCAAGCCGCAGAAGTAGCCGTTGTAGGAGCGCGGCCTGTGGGTCAGCGGCATCGGTATCAGTTACGGTGAGGGGTATGGACTCCGTAACCTGGGATCACCGCCCTAGTGGCCTACGCGCACCAGCAATGGTCTGCGCGTTCGACGGCTGGAATGACGCGGGTGATGCCGCCAGCCTCGCTGTGGCCGCGCTGATCAGCAGCTTTGGCGGTAACGATTTCGCTCGTATCGAACTCGAGTCATTCCTAGATCTGCGTGAGACGCGGCCGATCATCCGTGTCGTTGACGGCGAGGTACTTGACCTCACATGGCCAGCGACAACTTTGACCGCGGTGTTTGCGCCTCGCGCCCCCCGTGACTTGATCGTCGTGTCGGGCCCAGAGCCCGCTCTTTCATGGCGCGCTTACTGTGATGTTCTTGTTGATCTCGCCGAGTCACTGGAGTGCTCCATGGTCGTAACGCTCGGGGCCTTCCTAGCCGACCTTCCTCACACGCGCCCGGTGCCAATTGCGGGCACGGCATCAGACCCCGCGCTCTCTGAGCGGCTCGGCCTAGTTCCATCCAACTACGAGGGTCCCTCCGGTGTCACCTCCGCCCTACATCACGCCTTCGCTAAGGCCGGTGTCCCAGCGGTTGGACTCTGGGCGGCTGTGCCGCACTACATCGCTGCCATGCCCAACCCCAAGGCCGCCCTGGCGCTTGTCCGACGCCTCGAGTCCCTTACCGGCGTGATCGTGGACGCTGAGGAACTTGAGGGTGATGCTGTCGAGCATGATCGACAAGTTGAGCAGGCCGTCCAACACGACTCTGACTTGCGGGGCTTCGTTGAGCAGCTGGAAGAGGCGGCGGCTGAAGACGAGCCTGATGACAGTGAGGACATTCCGTCAGGTGACTCGATTGAGCGCGACGTTCAGCGCTTCTTACGTCAGCGCGACGTTAGCGACGACAAAGACTGATCAGCGCTCGGCGGCTGGACAGGCGAGCCGCCAATCGCATGTGGAGCAGGCGCCGTACGAGGGTGAGGGTTCAAAGCCTTGGCTCAGGATGCCTTCAGCAACTTCGTGGACGGTGGACTCCATCTCGTCACGGTCCACCTCCCCTGGGACTTCAACGCGGTCGTCGTCAAGCACATACCAGTAGGACCGCTTCACGGCCTCAAGTTCCCAAGCGTCACTTGCGCCGATCGCGTAGATCGTGAGCTGGATGTCGTTGCGCAGTTCCTCAACGGTCTTCGGGAATGAGGTTTTGTAGTCGATCAGCTCAAACTCGCCGTCACCGCGCTTGTCAACGCGGTCAACCCTGCCGCGGACGAGGTGTGGGCCAACCCTGAACGAGAAGGACCGTTCCAGCCAGACAGCTTCCGCGTCTCGTTCACTGTCACGCGAGTGGTAACGAATTAGGGCATCGCGGGCCTTCACACGCAACTGCTTTTCACGCTCTCCTTCGCCCAGGCCAGACCGTCGCCAGCTGCGGTCAAGCAGGCCGAGCAGTTCGGCTTGCCCGCCACCATCCCCGCGGTGCCAGCGCTCGAGGACTTGGTGCATGACAATGCCAAAGCGCTGCGCAGTGGTTGGATCTTGGGGTACTCGCATGACCCGGGAGAACTTGTACCGCAGGGGACATGTTTTGTAGGTTTCAAGGTCACCGGCGGAGAGGACAACGCCGTCCCCCCGGCGAGGCAGGAATGCCTCCAGCGATGGCTCGCTGCGGGCAGCGAGCACCTTTTCGCGGTCCCTGTCGTCGTTCTCTGAATCCGTGATCCACGAATCAAGTGCTGACGCGGCGAGCGCCTGTTGCTGGCTCTCTGTAGCTACTGAGCGGAGGCGGTCATTGACAGCGGCGAGTGATTCGGCTGCTGCCTGCCCGTCCTGCTTGCCTGACAGAGCAGCGAGCTTGAGGAGTTCGAGAAAGCGGACAACTGCCTTGTCAACTTCGTCGCCGGTGTCGAGGCGGAGTTCAAGCATTTGACTGCCCGTGGTTTCCACCACTTCGAGTAGTTCGTCGCGCAGGATTCGGTAGGTGGCTTGGAGTGATTCGCCGGGGGCGAAGAGCTCTGTCTCACGCTCCTCCCATTCCCCGCCTACGCCCACTCGAATTTCCTCCACATATTGCGACGGGTGCAGCGCGTCACCGCGGGTGCCAGTTCTAGCGTGGGCCAGCACCACCCGAGTGGTCGCGCGGCTGATCGCGGTACCCAGCAGGTTGCGCGTCACGAGCGCCGCGTTCGCCGCGTCGTCGGCTGGGAGTGGCTCGGGGAGGATTGCTTCTGGCAGCGGCTCGGCTGGTTGACGGGTGGCCCCAGGTCGGTTACCTGCGTGGAGCCCGATGACATAGACATGGTCCCATTCGCGATCCCGCAGGGACTCGGCCCCGATGATTTCCACGGCGGGGTAGTCCCCTCCGGGCAGGGGAACGCCTAGGTCGTTGAAGCCGGACCGGGCGATTGAGGTGATGTGTCGGGCGAAGTCGCGTGCGGTTGCTTGAGGGTCTCGGCGGACATGGGCAGCAGCAATCTCGCCAAATACAGCTAGCGCCCGCAGCCGTTCGGCTGCCTGTGGTGATGCTGCATAGACCAGCGATGCGCGCAGCCCCAGCCGCTCGATCAGGCGGTGGACGAAGAGGTCGGGCCGGAGGGCGTCAATGGCCTTGCTCGCTAGCCGGTGTAGCCGGAGGAAGGCATGAAGGCGGTCGCGGGCTTCGGGCGGGACCTGAGGAGATTCGGTGGCAGCGGCGACGCCGTGGACAAGGTCAATTTTGCGTTTGCGCGCGATCGTGGATGCCCGAGCAATATCGGCTGAGGAAAGGCCAATGGGCGCACGGGCGAGTGCGCGGGCGACCGCCGCGCCGTCAGCTGGGTCAACGAGCAGTCGCAGCCAGGCGAGCAGGTCTCGAATCTCCGCCCTCTGGAAGAACGCCTGACCGGAATTGACGCGGTTTGGCATCCCACGCTCCTCCAATGCAACTTCGATGGCAGGGGCCTCCCGTGATGCGGAGTCGACAACAACAGCAATCCGGCTCGGCGGGACGCCCTCTTTCAGGACGAGGCGCTCAACATCGGCCGCGACGGCCTGAGCCTGCGCGCGTTCGGTCGCTGCGCGCCAGAACTCGATTTCACTACCGGTGCGGTGGCAGGTGGTCAGCTCGATCAGCTCTGGGGTGGGGTCAAGGGCCATCAGCTGGTCAATGTGCGTGGTCAGGGCTGCCCGCAAGCGGCGGACACCTTCAGACGGGTTGCTGATGACAGTCAGGGTGCCGTGGTCAAAGCCAAGCAGCTCTACAAGCCGCCAGTGGGCGTGGTCGAAGTCTTCAACTCCGTCTGCGATCACATGGGTGAAGAGCTCGCTCAAGCGTGCTCGCACGAGCGGGTTGCGCTCTAGGAGTGCGACCGTGTCCCGCACGATGCCTGGCCCGGACCGGGCGCCCCGGTCGGCGAGGATTCGCTCGTGGGCCTGCCAGACCCCAGCGAACTCGCTTTCGCGCTCGGCGGTTGCCCGCTCTGCGTCTGTTCCAGTTGGCAGTGCCTCAGCCCAGGCTGTGAATGCGTCTGCGCCGATGGATTCCTCCTCAAGCCGGTCAATCCGTTCAATCAGGGATCCGAGCAGGACCATTGGGTCGCGGCCGAGGTCGTGGGCTTCAAGAGTAAGTCGGTCAAGAGAGTCGCCAAGGAGGGCCAAGCGGTCTGCGGCGCTAACGACTGAGACGTGAGGGTCAAGACCAACTTCCATTCCGGCCTGACCGAGCAGGCGCATTGCCAACCCAACAGTTCCGTGGACGGCGAGCTCCTCCCATGGCAGTGCGAGCTTCTCCTCCAGCCTTGGGCGCAGCAGGTCCGCCTGCTCATCAGTGCGGGTGATGATCAACACGCGTTCGGGTGCGGTACCGGAGGCCACTAGTGAGGCGAAGCGCTCGATCAGAACTGTCGTACGGCCTGTTCCCGCGGCGCCTGTGACGATCAGACGGGGACCGCGGTAGTCAATCGCGCTGGTTTGGAGTTCGTCTGGTTCTGCCGCAGTTTG
>WLNJ01000031.1 GCA_009699865.1 Actinomycetota bacterium | reverse complement strand
GTGACTTGGCCGACAGGTTCGCTTCCAAGCTTGATGAGGGAGAGAAGCTCAGGGGCATCGGCGTGCGCGAAGAGCTTGGCGTTCCCGTCCTTGAAGATGCCATTGCTTGGGCTGTCTGCTCCCTGAAGGAGACACTGCCTGGAGGCGATCACCGGATTGTGATCGGTGAAGTTGAGGCCCTCGGGTCAGCCGAAGGGCGTCCACTGGTCTGGTACGGCGGCACTTACGGGTCGCTCAGCGACGCCGAGCGCAGCACCTCCTGACCGCGCCGGCTCAGTAAGCGCCAGCGCCGCGCAAGAGCAGCGCGACACAGACCATCAGAGCAACGGCCTCAACGCCGAGCTCACGCAGTGCAATCTGCCTGGCCAGCCGTTCCTGCTCAACCTCGGGGAGTGCCCTGACACCCTCACTGCCGTCAATGTTTAGCCGCGCGAGGACCGAACTGGCTGATGCCAGTCTGAGTTGCTCGGCTGCAAATGACACTGCAGCAGCCATCAGCGAATAGCCGTACTGAAGCCCGTGTCCTGATTCACCTACACCAGCCAGTAGGACCGCGCCGAGCGCTGCCGGGGCGACGACCGCGCCCTGAGCCACGCGGATGGCAAACCAAGCGCGTGGGTGAGCAAAACCGGACCGGAAGGCAAGCGCACCGATTGTTGCCGAGATCAGACATGCCCCAGCGGCGATCCAGCAGAGAACCTCGTAAATGGATGTCATTTTTGCCTAAACCCCCTGTTTGTATGGGCATCGAAAGTGCGATTACGCACTAAGTAACAGGTTGTTACAAAGTACCCTCGCCCGGTGCTATAAACGGTGTCCGCCCTCATGCTGAACTCCTATCTTCCAGCAATTGTCTTTCTCCTTCTTGGCGGGATTGTCGGCACCGCATTTGCGCTGATGAATGGCGTCTTTGGACCGAAGACCAATCGCCGCTCAGCATCGAAGACATCGCCCTACGAATGTGGTCTTCCCTCAGACGTTCAGCAGGGCTTCCGCTTCGGGATCTCGTTCTACATGATCGCAATGCTCTTCATCCTCTTCGACATCGAGGTCATCTTCCTTTACCCAATCGCGGTCAAGCTCAAAGAGTTCGGGACATTCGCGCTCGCGGAGACCTCGATCTTCGTTGCGCTCCTGTTCATCGGCTTCGGCTACGTCTGGCGCCGTGGAGCACTCTCATGGCGGTAACTGAAGGCCCTGACGCATTCCGCGCAAGCCAGATGCGCGCCCGCGACATGCTGCGCGGCGACCTTGAAGGCGAGGAACTAGAGAAGTACGTCCAGGAACGGATCATCACGACAACACTCGACAAGGCCGTGTCGTGGGCCCGTGGCAACGCGATGTTCCCCGCCACATTCGGCCTTGCCTGCTGCGCGATCGAAATGATGTCCATCGTTGGCGGCCGAGTTGACGTTGCCCGTTTTGGGTTTGAGGCTTTCCGTGCCTCCCCACGCCAGGCCGACCTGCTGATCCTCTCCGGCCGCGTCTCAATCAAGATGGCGCCAGTTGTACGCCGCATCTACGACCAGATGCTTGAGCCCAAGTGGACAATCGCCATGGGCGCATGCTGCTCCTCGCAGGGAATCTTCAACAACTACGCAATCGTCCCAGCAGACAAGTTCATGCCCGTTGACGTTCACGTGCCCGGCTGCCCCCCACGCCCCGAAGCACTCGTTCACGGAATCCTGACCCTTAGAGACAAGATCCAAGGCGACCCCACCATGGGTTGGCGCAGCCGTTACGGAGCTGAAGGAACCGAGGAAGTGTTGCCCCTGCACTCCTCAGCTGACTCCGTGAATGTTTTCGGTGCCCCTAGGCCGGGGCTTGGGGAGGCCCCGAGTGCCTGACGCAACTGGCCTTGAACTGATTGCCGGAGAAATCCGCGACAGCGCGCCCGACGCCGTCCTCGCAACAAAGCACGACCGCGGCCGTGCCGAGATCGAAATCACACCAGAGTCAGTGCGCCCAGTAATAGGGATGCTCAAGGAGCGCGGCTACACATTCCTCGCCTCACTCCACGGCCTTGACTACTGGCCGGACGAGCCACGCCTTGGGGTTATCTACGAACTGCTCGACATGAAGACTGTTGACCGGATCTCAATCAAGACCCGAGTCACGGTTGAGAACCCCACTGTTGCCACTGTGGTTGACCTCTGGTCCGGCGCCGACCACCCTGAGCGCGAAGTCTTTGACATGTTCGGTGTCGTCTTTGAAGGCCACCCGGACCTGCGCAGGATCCTGATGCCCGAAGACTACGAAGGCCATCCGCAGCGCCGTGACTTCCCAATTGGCGGCGAAGAAGTGATCTTCACCTACAACGAGAAGACCATGCCCGGGTGGACTGAGTAATGGCCTCCGAGGTAAGCGACTACAGAAAGCAGGAGGAGTCGATCACGCTCGAGCGACTCGACCATGACCCGGCAACCGGGATCAGTAGCGACCTCCTCACACTCAACATCGGCCCCCACCATCCGGCCACTCACGGTGTTCTCCGCCTGATTGTCACCCTTGAAGGCGAAATTGTGCGCGACATCAAGCCGGTCATCGGTTACGTCCACACTGGTATTGAGAAGACTGCTGAACAGAAGGCTTACTGGAAGGTCATCCCCGTCATTGAGCGGATGGACTACCTCTCCTACTACTTCAACGCAATGGCCTACTGCGGGTCTGTTGAGACCCTCACGGGCGTCGAAGTTCCAAAGCGCGCCCAGTACCTGCGGGTGATCCACATGGAGCTAAACCGGATCATGAGCCACATGGTTTGGCTTGGCACAAGCGCCTTGGATCTGGGCGCAATGTCAATGTTTTGGTACTGCTTCCGCGAGCGGGAGACCATCCTCGACCTGTTTGAGATGAGCTCAGGTCAGCGGATGCACACCCGTTACTTCCAGGTTGGCGGAGTAATGGAAGACATCCCGCTCGGCTTTGAGAAGAAGCTCCGTCAGTTCCTCAAGACCATGCCCAGCCGGGCCGACAAGTTCGCCGACCTGCTTGAGAACAACGAGATCGTCCTCCAGCGTCTGCGCGGCACCTGCCCACTGTCAGAGGAACGGCTGCTCGACCTTGGCGTCACCGGCCCCCTGCTGCGTGCGGCCGGTAACCCATGGGATCTGCGCAAGACCGCGCCTTACTCCTCCTACGAGGACTTCGACTTCAAGATTCCAGTCGGGACCGTCGGCGACAACTACGACCGCTACCGCGTCCGCCATGCCGAGCTTTACGAATCGGTCAAGATCATCGAGCAGGCCCTTGATGGCCTTCCTGAAGGGCCTTACATCACCGAGGACCGTAAGTACGCGCTGCCACCACGGCACGAGCTGGCGACCTCAATGGAGGCGCTGATCCACCACTTCAAGCTCGTGACGGAAGGTTTCCGCGTGGCGGAAGGCGAGGCCTATTACCCAATCGAGTCACCGCGTGGAGAGCTCGGCTGCTTCATCCGTTCAGATGGCTCCAGCAAACCGGCGCGCGTCCACATGCGCGACCCATCGTTTGTGAATCTCCAAGCCACAGCTGAAATGTGTACCGACACTTACATCGCTGACCTGATCGCAACCCTCGCGATGCTTGACCCTGTTCTCGGAGGCATTGACCGATGACCGATGTCACACGCTTCACCCACGGGTCGCGCATTCCCGGCTGGGACGACTCTGTCGACCCAAACAAGGCTCCCGCAGGCATTCCAGACCTTGCCACCACACCGGTGCCGGCCGAGCTGCGCGAAGAGATCCAAGCGGAGATGGCCAAGTACCCCGTATTCCGCTCCGCGCTGATCCCAGCCCTGCATGCCGCCCAGCGCGTCCACGGCTGGTGCTCACCCGAAGCAATCGAGCAGGTCGCTGCCGTAATGGGGATCACCCCAGGCGAAGTGGCCGCTGTCGCCACCTTCTACGACATGTTTGAGACCAAGCCCGTCGGCACACAGACGATCTATGTCTGCACGAACATCTCATGCTCACTGCGCGGCGGTCCAAAGATTCTTGAAGCCATGCGTGCCGCAGCCGATGGCGACGCTGACTTCAACATCCGCGCCTTCGAATGCCTCGGCGCCTGCGACATGGCACCAATGGCATCTGTCAACGGCGAGTTTGTTGGCCCCCTCGCTGAGAGCGACTGCGCCCAGATCGTTGCCGACCTCAAAGGTGGCGGTGAGGTACTCGCTGCCAAGCAGCTCCGCGTAAGGCCGTGCGCTGATGAGGCCGGGCGAGTTGATGGCGGCCAGACAACGACATCCGAGGTGACCCAGTGAGCGCCATTCTCTTTGACCGCATTGACGAGCCGGGCCTGAATGACATTGCTACCTACGAGCGGCGCGGCGGCTATGAGGCACTGCGTAAGGCACTTGCTCAGCCGCGCGAAGGGTTGCTCGAAGAGCTCAAGGCCAGCGGCCTGCGTGGCCGTGGCGGTGCCGGCTTCCCCCTCGGGATGAAGGCTTCGTTCATCCCCGGCGCAGACATTGACAAGTACCTCGTCTGCAATGCCGACGAGTCAGAGCCAGGGACCTTCAAGGACCGCGAGCTGATGCAGAAGAACCCGCACATGCTGATCGAGGGAATGATCATCGCGGCCTTCACCGTGGGCGCAAACCGCTCGTTCATCTACATCCGCGGCGAGTATGTCCTCCAGGCTGATGTTCTTGAACAGGCGATCGCCCAGGCCAAAGCCGCCGGCTTCCTTGGGGAGAACATCCTTGACTCCGGGTTCTCACTGGACCTAGTCCTTCATCGCGGCGCTGGCGCCTACATCTGCGGCGAGGAGACCGGTCTTCTCGACTCGCTCGAAGGCAAGCGCGGCAACCCACGCCTGAAGCCACCGTTCCCCGCTAACCAGGGTCTCTTCCAAGGTCCAACGCTGATCAACAATGTTGAGACGCTCGCAACGATCCCAGCGATCATCCGAATGGGCGGAAGCGAGTACGCCAAGCTCGGTATTGAGAACTCTGCCGGTACCAAGCTTGTCTCCGTCTCAGGCAATGTCCAGCGGCCAGGCAACTACGAGATTGAACTGGGCATGAGCTCGCGCGACATCATCTTCGGCCTTGCCGGTGGCCCGGATGAGGGTCGCGAAGTCAAGTTCTGGTTTCCAGGCGGATCCTCATCCCCAGTCCTGACCGCAGCAGACCTCGACATCACTTACGACTTCGACGCAATGGCCAAAGCCGGCACCATGCTTGGCTCCGGCGCGATCATCGTCGTTGACGACAGCAACTCCGTGGTTGACGTGGCTTTGACACTCGCGTCCTTCTACAAGCACGAATCGTGCGGCAAGTGCACCCCCTGCCGCGAGGGAACGAACTGGACGGTGAAGATGCTCCAGCGCGTCCAGTCAGGTGAGGCAACACCAATGGACCTAGACATCATCGCTTCCGTCCAAGAGCAGATCATCGGCAACTGCCTCTGTGTTCTTGGCGACGCGATGGCCATGCCGGTCGGGTCGCTTGTGGCCAAGTTCCGTCCAGAGTTTGAGTCCCACATTGAGGCCGCGCGCGAACGCAATGGCCTTGGGCTGACTCCACCCCCAGCTTCCGAGGAACCGGTACTGAGCCTCTAAGGCCAGCCGACAACAGATGCCTCGCCCCGAGCACAACGAAATAACACTCACCATTGATGGCCGTGACGTAACGGCCATTGACGGGCAAATCCTGGTTGATGCCGCACGCGGTGGCGACATTGAGATCCCAGTCTTCTGTTACGAACCAAAGATCGGCGGTCCAGTTGGGGCCTGCCGCATGTGCCTTGTTGAGATTGAAGGCATCCCCAAGCTCCAGACAGCCTGCTCCACGCCGGTCAAAGACGGAATGGTCGTCCACACCCAGACTGACCGCGTCAAGGGAGCACAGCAGTCCGTGGTTGAGTTCCTGCTCGTCAACCACCCGCTTGACTGCCCCGTTTGCGACAAGGGCGGCGAGTGCCCACTTCAGGACATCTCATACGGCTACGGCGGCGGCAAGAGCCGGTTCATTGAACCCAAGCGCCACTTCGTCAAGCCACTCGGCCTCTCACCCCTGATTGCGATTGACCGCGAGCGGTGCATCCTTTGTTACCGCTGCGTACGTTTCTCCCAAGAGGTCTCCGAGGACCACCAGCTTGTCCTCCTTGAGCGCGGCGCTTCAACCTTTGTGGCGACCTTCGACGGACACCCGTATGTCGCGCCGTTCAGCGGGAACATCATTGAACTCTGTCCTGTCGGCGCCCTGACAAGCCGCGCCTACCGCTTCCGCGCACGGCCGTGGGATATCGAAGGCTCTGGTTCTGTCTGCAACCTCTGCCCAGCGCAGTGCAATGTCACCTTCACCGTCCGTGACGACCGCGTCCTACGCGTCCTGTCTCGAGACCACGACGGAGTTGATGACGGATGGCTCTGTGACAAGGGCCGCTTCGCCTACCAGGCAACCCATTCCGACGAACGCATCACCGCACCACTTGTCCGTGACGGTGACCAGCTGCGTCCAGCCACATGGGAACGCGCCATCCAAGTCGCTTCAGGCATTGCTCGCCATCCGGGCGCAGCCGCGGCGATTGTCGGTGGAGAGACCACCAACGAGGAGGGCCTGCTGCTCGGCCGCTACATGCGCGACACCCTTGCCTCCCATGACATTGACTCCCGTCAGGGCGGCGCCCTCTCTGCTGGCGTCCTGCGTGAGCTCGCGCGGACAGACCTCCAGGCCACAGTGCCCGACCTTGAGTTTGCCCACACAGTCCTCCTGCTCGACGCTGACCCAGTTGACGACGCTCCAGTCCTTGATCTGAGGATCCGCAAGGCCGCGCGCCGCAACGACACGCAGGTGCTTGTGGCGTCCGGCCGTCCGACCGCGCTTGACGCCCGCGCGGCAGTCGCAGTCAGGCACGCTCCTGGCAGCGCGGCGTCACTGGTCCTCGCGCTTGACTCCGCCCTCAGCGGTGACCACGGCGCTGCCACCAACCACGCCACAGACGCTGGATCCGACCTTGAGTCAATCAACGCGCTGGCCGATGCCCTCAAGACTGGCGGCGAGGATGTTGTGATCGTCTGGGGCGAACGCGTCACCGACGGGGCTGGTGGCGAGGCTGCTGCCAAGGCACTCGTGAACATCTCCACAACCCTCGGGCTTGGTACCCGTGAGGGATCCGGTCTGCTTGAACTCCCAAGGGGGACTAACGGACGCGGACTCCGCGAAGTTGGAGCCATTCCGACAGCCGGGCCAGGCTTGAGCAACCCAGTTACGGTCGGCCGCAGCACGGATCAGATCGCTGCGGCAGCTGCCGCAGGTGAAGTCACCGCCCTCTGGTTCCTCCACGCGGATCCAACCCGCGATGGTCGCAACACCGAAATCTGGACCCGAGCGATGGCATCCGCTGGGCTTGTAATCGCCCACGCATCAACGCTCTCTCCTGAGTTGGCTGAGCATGCAACCGTCGTCTTCCCCGCTGAAGCCGGTGCCGAGCGGGACGGCACGATCACCCACCCTGACGGCCGTATCCAGCGCCTACGCAAGGCGATTGGCAGCCCAGTCGATGTCCGCCCTGCAGCAGCGATCATCGCCCGCATTGCTGAGGTCGGCAGTGGCGTTGACCTTGGTCCCGCGACTGGCCCTGCTGCCACAGAAGCCGTGTCAGCCGCCGTCAGCTTCTACGCAGGCCTGACCGTCGACGAGATCGGTGGCCGCGGCTTGCGCTGGCAGGACCGCGATGCGGCAACAAACCTTCCCGCCGGCGACCTCAACGGCGAGTCCGATGCTCCGGTCCCAGCCGCATCACCCAATGGGGCACTTCGCTTGGGCACCTACCGCTCAATCTGGGCATCACCTGAGGTTGAACTAAGCCCCGCGCTGAAGTTCCTCTCCCGCCGCCCAACAGTTGAACTGAGCCCTGTCGATGCTGAGCGCATTGGAGTTATCCAAGGTCAAAACGTTGACATTGGCACTGGAACTGACGCACTCCGTGCCACAGCCCACCTCCGCAGCGATGTGCCCGCCGGCTCGGTATTTGTTGAGTCAGGACTTGCAGCGCCCGGCAACCTCCCTTCTGAAGGCCAGCTGATCGAGGTCAGCAAGGCATGAGTCCAATCCTTGCGACCGTCAACTACGCCGAACCATGGTGGGTTCAAATCATCAAGGCGCTTGTCATCTTCGCCGTGGGCCTCCAGCTGATCCCACTGGTGCTGCTTGCTGAACGCAAGATGCTCGGCCGCTTCCAGGGCCGTTACGGCCCCAACCGTGTGGGTCCGTTCGGCGCAATGCAGCCGATCGCCGACATCATCAAGCTCGCTACCAAGGAGGCCTTCCGGCCCCGCACTTCCGTGGGATTCATCTTCATGGCTGCGCCAGCCATTTCAATCATCACTGCAGTGGCAACACTCGCCATCGTGCCCTTCGGCAACACGGTTGACATCTTCGGCACGAAGGTCGGCCTCTATGGCGTTGACCCGTCGATTGGCATCCTCTACGCATTCGCATTCGGAGGCATTGCCTTCTACGGCCTGATGCTCGGCGGTTGGGCCTCCGGCTCGAAGTACTCCTTCCTTGGAGCGATGCGAAGTGCCGCGCAGCTGATCTCCTACGAGATCAGCCAAGGCCTTGCCCTTGTGGGTGTTGTGATGCTCGCCGGCAGCCTGTCGCTAACGGAGATCGTCGACGCGCAAGCCGAGCAGGGCTGGTTCATCGTGCCGCAGATTGTTGGCTTCATCGTCTTCTTGGTTGCTGGGTTCGCGGAGACCAACCGCGCACCATTTGACTTGCCTGAAGCGGACGCCGAACTGGTCGGTGGCTACATCACCGAATACGGCGGTGGTGGCTTCACATCGTTCTTCTTCGCGGAGTACCTCAATGTGATCATCGTCAGCGCGATCACCGTGACCGTCTACCTCGGCGGGTGGCTGCTTCCGTTCGGGTGGCACACTCCCGGTCTGGCAATGCCGTTCATCGTGATCGGCAAGACCTGCCTTCTGATTTTCCTGTTCATCTGGGTTCGAGCAACGCTTCCGCGGCTGCGCTACGACCAGTTGATGTCGCTGGGATGGAAGATTCTTCTTCCGATCGCGACGATCAACACCCTCGCAACCGCGGTAATGGTGGCTACCTGATGGCTCAAATAGACGAAGACGACATCATCCTTGTGCAGCGCGGGCCAAGCCCAACCGTTGCCGGTGGGTTCTACCGCTCATTTGTGGAGACCGCACGGGGATTGAAGACAACTCTCTTCAAGGTCTTTGGTGAGACGCAGACAATCCAGTACCCAGAGGAAAAGACTCCGGTCTACCCACGTTTCCGTGGGCGCCACAAGCTCCACACGTTTGAGGACACGGGCCTTGAGAAGTGCGTCGGTTGCTCACTCTGCGCGGCTGCCTGCCCCGCTGACTGCATCCGCGTTGTCGCAGCTGAAAATGATCCCAACAACAGGGTCAGCGCCGGTGAGCGTTACGCGGCTGTCTATGAGATCAACATGTCGCGCTGCATCTTCTGCGGTTACTGCGAGGTGGCTTGTCCGTTCGACGCGATCACGATGGGCCATGACTATGAGCTCTCAGACCTGAACCGGTCGGACCTGATCTTCACCAAGGAAATGCTCCTCGCCGAGCCAATCGAGCGCACCCCGTTGCGCACGGAGGACGAGTAGTAACGCAATGACACCACTGATCTTCTTCATCGCCTCAATCGGGGCTATCGCTGGCGCCATTGGCGTCATCGCCTTGCGCAACCCGTTCTACGGTGTGCTGTCGCTGGTCGGTCATCTGCTCTGCCTAGCTGCACTGTTCCTGCTGCTTCACGCTGAGTTCCTCGCGGCCGCACAGGTGATCGTCTACGCCGGTGGCGTGATGGTGCTCTACGTCTTTGTTGTCGCCTATGTCGGAGGCAGCGGTGAGAGCCTCGGTGCCTCACACGGGTGGCTACGCGTCCTGACCCCGGTGTTCGTGGGTGTCCTGCTGCTTGAGTTGATGGTCGCCACCCTGGGCAGTGGACTCAAGGCAGTTGGCACCGAGGGGGCAGACATCCAAGCCTCATTCGGTTCACCCGCTGAGATTGGTGAACTGCTTCTGACCCGCTTCCTCTTCCCCTTTGAAGTCGCGTCGCTACTGCTGCTCGTCGCCGCCATTGGTGCCGTTGGTCTTGCACGCCGCCGCAGCGGGTTCACAGTTGGCGATGCCCCTCTTGATGCAGCGGCCCGCTCGGCCAGCCCACCCAAGGGCTCAGGCACGATGGCCGAGGCCGCAGGCGATCGCCCTGTCTTTGGCGGGAAGGTAGGCGACCAGTGAATATCGGCTGGTACCTCGCTGTCTCAACGATCATCTTCGCGATTGGCGCTGCTGGCGTATTGACCAAGCGCAACGCGCTTGTGATCCTCCTCTGCCTAGAGCTGATGCTGAACGCGGCGAACTTGGCTCTTGTGGCCTTCTCGCGCATGTGGGGCAACGGCGACGGTCAGATCTTCGCGATCATCGTGATGGTCGTTGCGGCCTGTGAGGTAACCGTTGGGCTTGGCCTGATCGTCGCCATCCACCGGCGCGGCCTTGCCGTTGACGCTGACGAACTCTCGGAGTTGCACGGATGAGCCTGACCACATACAGCTGGCTTGTACTCGCATTCCCGCTTGCTGGGTCAATCATCCTTGGGCTTGGCCACAAGGTCCTCAAGGGCAAGACAGCCGGAGCAATTGGCACCAGCGCGATCCTCCTGTCCTTCCTCTCGGGCCTGGGTGCTCTCAGAAGCCTCCAGAGCCGCCCTGAGGAGTCCCGGCAGGTTGTTTCGAGCCTGTGGACCTATGCCCACACGGGAGGCCTAGACGTCCAGTTCTCGATCCTCGTTGATCCGCTCTCCCTACTGATGGTTTTGGTCGTTGCTGGTGTCTCCACACTGATCCACCTCTACTCCGTCGCGTACATGGCATCCGACGAGGGTTACGTCAGGTTCTTTGCCTACCTCAACTTCTTTGTCTTCTCAATGCTGATGCTGGTCCTGGCTGGCAACCTGATCCTCCTCGCCGTCGGCTGGGGACTTGTCGGGGCGGCCTCTTACCTGCTGATCTCCTTCTGGTACCGGCGCAACACGGCCACAAAGGCGGGGATCAAAGCCTTTGTGATCAACGTCGTCGGTGACGTGGGAATCGTGCTTGGCGCGATCGTGATCATCCAAGGAACAGGCGCAGTTGACCTACTGACTGTGTTCGCGAAAGCACCGCAGGTCTGGCACACAAATGACCCCCAGATTGTTGTCGGCTGCCTGCTGCTGATGGTCGGTGCGTTTGCGAAGTCCGCCCAGGTGCCATTCCACACCTGGCTCCCTGACGCCATGGAAGGCCCAACCCCGGTTAGCGCTCTGATCCACGCGGCGACCATGGTCACGGCCGGCGTCTACCTGATTGCCCGCATGCACCCCATCTTCCAGATTGCCACCACCGCCTCCGACGTCGGTGCGATTGGCGGCGCCGTAACCCTGCTCGTCGCCGCGACAATTGGCCTGGTTGTCACCGACCTCAAGCGCGTAATCGCCTACTCAACAATGAGTCAGATCGGGTACATGATCATGGCCGTATCCGCTGGGGTCTACGGGGCTGGCCTCTTCCACCTGATGACCCACGCATTCTTCAAGGCACTGCTCTTCATGGCTGCCGGTTCGGTGATCGGTGCGATGGCTGGCGAGCAGAACCTTGACCGCATGGGTGGCTTCCGCAAGGTCATGCCAATCACCTACGGCTGCTTCATTGTCGGCGGCCTTGCCCTCTCGGGTATTCCACCCTTCTCAGGATTCTTCTCCAAGGACGACATCCTGCTCGGCCTCGGCGCCCAGGGCGGTTGGTACTGGGCGCTCTATGTAGCCGGCTATGTGGGCGCACTGATGACCGCGATCTACACATTCCGAATGATTTTCCGCGCGTTCCACGGCGAGCCATGCGAGGAAGCCAAGTCACTCGCTGACGGCCGCCTCTTCCACGCAGCTGAACACCGAAATCCCGGTGACGGAACGCTTGAGGACACCGGCGTGGGCTACCCAGGTGCCAAGCACCACATTGCTGAGCGTTCACCGTCAATGTCGATTTCAATGGGTGTGTTGGCGATCCTCGCGACTATCGGCGGCGTCATCCAGCTGCCAAAGGTCACCAACACGCTTGATCACTTCCTTGACCCGACCTTCAGCGACTCACCGAAGTTTGGGATTGGCATTGACTACAACCTGATGGCCATCGGCATGGTCATCGGTGCCGTCTTCGGGCTGCTTGGCATCTACATCGCTTGGGTGATCTGGGTCAAGAAGCCAGGTACCTCAGCCCGGATTCAGGCCCGCTTCGCGCTTCCTTACAAGCTGTTCTCAAACAAGTGGTACTTCGATGAGATCATTGCTTTCCTGATCGTCCGACCATTCGCAGCCGCTGGCAGGTTCTTCCAGCGCACAGTCGAGCGAGTTGTCGTGGATGGCGCGATCACCGCTGGCCCAGTTTCGATTGCTCGCGCTTCCTCAGCCGCAGTGCGGTCATGGCAGAGCGGCATGCTGCGCGCCTATGCCGCAGCGGTAATCGTCGGAGCCGCCCTTGTGGTCCTCTACCTGATGCTCCAGGCCTGACATGGAACTCACTCTCCTTCTCTTCCTCCCTCTTGCGACCGGCTTGCTCGGCGGCATTCTTGGCAACCGGTTAGTCAAGCCTGTTGCGGTCCTTGGTGGCCTCGGCACCCTTGGCGTGGCTGTTGGGCTTGCCCTCAACTACGACACTGCCCTGGGTGGCTCGCAGTTCACTGTGGACAAGCTCTGGGTTAAGCCACTGGGCATCCACTGGGCACTGACGATCGACGGCCTCAACCTCGCCCTGGTTGTCCTGACCGCATTTGTGTACGCCAGCGTTGTGGTTGCTTGTGCTCTGCGCGAGCAGGAGAGCCCCCGCCTCTTCTACTTCCACCTTGGGCTTGGTGCCTCAGCAGTCCTTGGCGCATTCCTAGCTCAGGACCTGATCCTCTTCGTTCTCTTCTTCGACCTGATGCTCGTGCCGTTCTACTTCCTCGTCGGTCAGTGGGGCACGGGCGACCGTGTTGCCGCGACGACAAAGATGGTCATCTACACGCTGGCTGGTTCACTGCTGATGTTGGCTGCCGCAGTGGCCACAGGCGCCTTGGCTGCCTCACACCACGGGCGCCACCTTGACTTCCTGATCAGCAACCTTGAGCGGCTTCCGCTGGGCAAGGGCACGCAGCAGTGGATCTTCCTCTGCTTCGCTGCTGCCTTCCTCGTGAAGATGCCTGCAGTGCCATTGCATGGTTGGCTCAAGGACGCTTACAAGTCCATGCCCCTTCCGGTCCTGGCGCTCTTCTCTGGAGTCCTGTCCAAGGTCGCTGCCTACGGGTTCCTCAAGCTTGCCCTCCCGCTGTTCCCAGACGCTGCCGCCTCGTTCCAGGACCTGCTGCTCGCGATCGGGGTTATCTCAATCCTCTACGGCTCGGCGCTTGCGTTTACAACGAATGACGCCCGTCTTGTTGTCGGATACTCATCAATCGCCCAGCTCGGGTTCATTCTGCTCGGGATCTTCAGCCTGACATCCGATGGAGCCCAAGGCGCCCTGCTGCAGATGGTCAACCATGGGGTTGTGACAGTTGCCCTCGTGATGATCGTTGGCGTGCTTGCCAGCCGCGCGAAGGGGTCGGAAGACCTTGGCTCGATGGGTGGCATCGCAATGGGCGCACCGGTCCTTGCCGTCGTCTTCCTGATCGCAGCGTTCGCCAACCTTGCCATGCCAGCCTCCGCGAACTTCATCGGTGAATTCTTGATCCTCAAGGGCGTGTTTGACTCAGTCACCGTTGTTGCGGTCATCGCCTGCCTGGGTGTCGCCATGGCCGCCGTGTACATGCTGCGCGCCTACATCCGAGCGATGCACGGGCCTGACACCAACGGCGTTGAGCAGCGTGACCTCAGCATCCGGGAGGCCCTACCAATCCTTCCTGCGATCGCACTGATCCTCGCGTTGGCGCTCAGCCCACAGCCGCTGCTCAAGCGCAGTGAAGGCCCGGCTACCGCCGCGGTCATCCCGGCAGCCAAGGCAGCCAACATTGACCCAATCCAAACAGCCACCACTGCGCAGGCCAAGCGATGATTGCCGCCATCAAAGCCCCATTCATTGACTGGTCGGCGCTTGCGCCGTACACGAGCCTCACCGTTGGGGCCGTGCTTGTTCTTATTGCCGGCTTGGTCGGCAGCGCACGCCTTAGGTCCTGGCTTGTCCCGGGCCTTGCCCTTGTGACCCTTACGGGAACAGCCGTCGAGCTGCTCTCTCGCTGGAACCACCCGAAGGTGATCATCTCCGAGGCCCTCAGGGTGGACAACCTGACGGTCATCCTTGGGCTCCTCTGTGTCGCGGCAGCAGCATTTGCCGTCGTCCTCTCGCTGCGGAGTGACACCGAGGACAGCGTGGGCCGTGGCGAATACCACTCGCTCCTGCTCTTCAGCACGATCGGAATGTTGATTCTGATCGCAGCCAATGACCTGGTCACGATCTTTGCGGGCCTCGAATTGCTCTCAATTCCGCTCTATGTCCTTTGCGCAACCGAGCTGCGTCGTGAGCACTCCCTTGAGGCAGGCCTGAAGTACCTGATTGTTGGCTCGGTCGGCTCCGCAACCCTGCTTTACGGCCTGGCCCTGATCTACGGCGCGACCGGTTCAACCTCACTGCCCAAGATCGGCGTTGCCATTGCAGACACCGGCGCCCTGACTGACCCACTCCTGCTCGCAGGAACAGCCCTTGCGATCGCAGGCCTGTCGTTCAAAGCATCAGCTGCGCCATTCCACCAGTGGACTCCAGACGTCTACGAAGGGGCTCCCACTCCTGTCACGACATTCATGGCTACCGCAACCAAGGCAGCTGCCCTCGGCATTCTGCTGAGGATCCTCGTCGGGCCTCTCCTGCCAGCCGTTGACGACTGGGCTCCGGTGATCGCCGCAGTTGCGACGCTGTCAATCATCGTTGGCAACTTTGGCGCCCTCGGACAGGACTCCCTCAAGCGGATGCTCGCCTGGTCATCGGTCGCCCAAGTTGGCTACCTGCTCGCTGGCCTAGTGGTCGCAACCTCACTCGGGATTGGCGCGCTTGTCTTCTACCTCGTGGTCTACGCAGTGATGACGCTTGCCGCCTTCGCCGTTGTGATCGAGAACGAGCGCGCGTCCGACGATGGTGAGCGCCTCTCAGGCTTCGCAGGTCTCGGCCGCCGCCGCCCTTGGCTGGCCGGCGCAATGACCGTTTCCATGCTCTCATTGGCAGGGCTGCCGCCCACAGGCGGATTCATTGGCAAGCTCGCGATCATCAACGCCGACGCCTCAGGTGGCTGGATGTGGCTTGCCATCGTGCTTGTCCTCGGATCACTTGTGTCGCTCGGCTACTACTTGCGGGTTATCGCCACGATGTGGATGACGGAAGGCTCAGCAGCGAAGACCCCAGTGGTCAAGCAGGCCCGCGAAATCGTCGCAGTGGCACTCCTTGCGGCCGCCGTCACAATTGCGGCTGGCGTGCTCCCATCCTGGCCCCTTGAGCGCGCTCAGGACGTCGGTCACACCGTCATCTCCTCGCGCTGAGCGGGAATCCCTCGGGTCACCGTCAGCGGGCGCGGATAGCATCGCCCGCCCGTGGAGCGTCCGATCGAAACATTCACCCCTGAGGAGCAAGCACTACTTGCGCCGCACTTCACCAACTTCGATAAACCCGTATTTGGGCTGGTGAATCTCCCCGAAACTGTGAAGGGCGCTCTCTTTGCCCGCTACTCCCGTTACCCGGGCACCCTCCGTCGCCTTTACCTGGACGAGTTCGCTGATTCCCTGCCACAGACGGCCGCTGTCTTTGAGGGCGACGAAGGTAAGCGCGCAGCCGAACTTTACGACCGGATCTTCCTTGGCTATGGCGATGACTCCGTCGCCCAGCTTGGCGGTATGCACATCGCCATGGAGTGGGTTTCCAATGTGATGACCAAAGTACTCCAGCGGCCACGGCTTGCTGCGTACCTAGAGCAGTCCACCCGTTACCTGTCATGGGACGGCCCAATGCCTGGTGGTGGCTTCCGCTACCACCGTGAGGAAGCCTTGGGGCCGGAGTACGAAGCCGCCATGGACCGGATCTTTGAGATCTACTCAGCCGCGATCCCCGCCGTTGTCACTTGGGCGGCAGATGCTTACCCGGCAGCCGAAGGCGATTCTGACGCGGCACACCTCCGGGCCGTGAAGGCCAAGGCACTTGACCTGCTGCGCGGCCTGTTGCCGGCTGCGTCTCTAGCCCACATGGGTATGTACGCGACAGGCCAGACCTACGAGCAACTAATCCTCCATCTACTCGCGCACCCACTGCCAGAGGCCCAGGCTTATGGACAGATGATTCTGTCGACCGTTCAGGGGGTCATGCCCAGCTTCGTTGCCCGGGTTGAACGCCCAGACCGTGGTGGCGAGTGGGTTGACTTCTTGGCCACGCGCGCTGAGACCGGCCGCCGCTGGAGCGAGAAGCTTGGGATCCAAACAGAGGACGCTGGCGATCCAGGTCCATCGGTCGAGCTGCTCTCCGTTGAAGGCACCGAGGAGGGCATGCTCACAGCCCTTCTGTTTGAGGCCTCTGGGAAGTCCGAACATGACATTCGCAAGGCTGTCGCAGCCCTCAGCACCGCTGAGCAGGGCCAGCTGCTTGCCGAACTTGCCGGTGATCGCAAGAACCGTCGCCACCGCCCAGGCCGCGGCCTGGAGTCCCTCCGTTACAGGTTTGAGATCGTCGCCGACTACGGCGCATTCCGCGACCTCCAACGCCACCGGATGTTGACCGTCCAATGGCAGACCTTGACCCCCCACTTGGGCGCTGGGGTACCGGGTGAGGTCAGCGACGCGGGTCAAGGCGACGCGTACCAGGAAGCCCTTGAAGTCTCAGCGGCCGAATGGCAACGGCTTACTGATCAAGGCCTTCACCCACAGGCGCCCTACGCACTCTGCCTCGGCTACCGAATCCGCTTTGTCCTCGACCTCAATGCGCGTGAAGCAATGCAGCTGATCGAGCTCCGCTCAGGACGCGAGGGGCACCCCACTTACCGCGGTGTCGCAATCGCAATGCGCGATCGCATCGCCGAGGTACATCCTTCCGTGGCGAATCTGATGACCCACGTCGATGAAGAGATGGAACCCCGCCTTGAGCGCATGATGAGTGAGCTGCGCATCGAGTCCAAGGGCGCCTGAGTCGGGAACGATCGCTCGTTTTCCATCTCGTGACAGACTTGCCGCAAGGAGGACTGTGACTATGAAGACTTGGTGGAGGCGCTCACCCGGGATCAGCCGGTCCGAGCTGCTCGCGGCAATTGGGGTCGCGGTCGCAGCAACGCTCGTTCAGTTCTACACCTTGGTCTGCCACATCGGATCGCGAATCGCCAGCGATCTGGGTGATCCCCTCTCACAGGCATGGCAGATCGGTTGGGGTGGCCATGCGCTACTCCATCAGCCTTTGGCGTTCTGGCAGGCGAATCAATTTTGGCCCTCGCCAGACTCGCTTGCCTTCAGTGACGCCTTGGCGGGTTATGCGCCCCTCGCGATGTTTGGGAGTGGCCTCCAAGCCACAATTGTTCACTACAACTTGGCTTTCCTGTTCTCGTTTGCCCTTGCGTTTGTTGCAGTCTGGTTGCTCACGAGGGAGCTCGGAGTCGGCAACCTTGCAGCCCTCGCGGGTGGTGCAGCATTTGCCTTTTCGCCTTGGCGGATGCAGCAGGGCCCACACCTGCACATACTTTCCAGCGGGGGAATCGCCTTGGCGCTCTTTCTCCTCCTGCGCGGGTATCGACAGCAGAGTGCTGGGCTAATCATCGCCGGCTGGCTGGTCGCGGGCTGGCAGCAGAGCATTGGGTTCTCACTCGCCATCCAGATGGACTACCTCCTCCTCCTGTTGGGATTGATCGGAGCCGTGACATGGGTCGTGGCTGGGCGGCCAAAGCCGTCCCGTGGGGAACTGGTCGGAACGGCTCTTGGTCTTGTCGGCTTTGGGATCGCAATCTGGTGGTCTCTCCGTCCCTACGCGCGAGTGGTTGATGCCAACACCGGGACGAGCTACTCCCTCTCAACGGTTATGTCGATGTCCCCCTCACCTTGGAGTTTCTTGGCGCCGCCTCGCCAGACCGCGCTCTGGGACGGTTGGGCCGATTGGATCATGCCCCGAACAGGGCACGGCTACTCCCTCTACCCAGGTGTTGTGGCTGCCTTGCTGGCACTGGTAGGACTGTTCTGGAAGGGCGTCCCCAAGGCCATCCGGATTGGCCTTGCGGTCACCACGCTTGGGGCAATGCTCCTCTCACTTGGCGTGCGGCTTTCAGGCCCAGGTCGGTTTCTGCCCTACCGCGCATTGCACGACTGGTTCCCTGGCTGGGATGTAATCCGCACGCCTGGACGCATCCATACGGTCACGACGCTCGCATTGGCATTGTTGGTGGCGGGAGGCGTTGCTCTTGTCCAGGAGCGTCTGGTCGCACGTGGGCGAGGCCAAATCGGCTCTGCGCTAGCCGTCGCGGCGACCCTGCTGATTCTTGCCGACGGGTCAGGCATTCCTTACCCAGCGCCTCAGGTCCCAAAGCCGGCGGCCGGGCTCAGCCAGGTTGAGGGGCCACTTGTGCAAATCCCTGCCGGCGCGCAGAACAACCGCGAGTATCTGATCTGGTCGACTGAGTCGTTCCCCAAGATGGTCAACGGGCGCTCAACCCATGCGCCT
>WLNJ01000030.1 GCA_009699865.1 Actinomycetota bacterium | reverse complement strand
TGTGTATTTCTTTCTTGATGTGCCCCGCACCGGTCTGGTGCGAAACGATTCGGGAGGTACTGTTTTCCCGAACCGCCGTGTGATGGCGGGGCCAAGAAAGCTTCACCTCGCGACAGCCAAACTGACTGTCACCAAAAGGGACACTAGCGACTTTGCGGACAACATCACGCCGGCTGGTGGAAATCACCCGCTAGACCAGTCGCGCTTTCAGGGAACAAACCCTGACGCGGAAAGGCTGTCTAGTAGATCCGGAAAGTCTTAGTCGAAGGACTCCAATCGACGTTCCCAGCACGGTCAATTGCAGCGACCTTGAACTTATGTGTGCCCTTCTTCAGAGCCACCGGGACAGTCCACGGAGATGCACATGTCACCCAGGCACCGGTGTCCATGGCGCACTGGAAGTGGTAGAGGTCCCCGGCCTTCACAGTCGTGAACTTGAACACCGGACGGGTGACCTTGGTGAGCGTTGGCGACAGCGTGATCTTGGTGTCAGGAGCAATTGTGTCAACTATGAACATGACCGCACTTGGGCTAGCGTCCGTGTTGAACAGGGTGTCCGAGGCTCTCACCCTGAAGGTGTGGTTACCCTCGGCAAGTGCCGTGTAGAACTTCGGACTCGTGCATGGTGAAAGCCACGTCACAAGAGAGTCGAACTGGCAGCCAAAGATCGCATCAGGATCATTGGAGCTAAACGTGAGGGCCACTATGTTCGACCGCAGATATGTGTCGGGCGCAGACGTGATGCTGGTCTGGGGGGCTGTGGTGTCGACCGTGAAACTCCTCGTGGCAGGGCTGGCATCCGCATTCCCCACCGCATCAATCGCGCGGACCTCAAAGGTGTGAGGCCCGTCGCTCAGGCCAGACAGTGTCTTAGGCGTAGTGCACCCAGACCAATTCCCCTCCGAGGATGAGTCCAGTCGACACTCAAACGTCGCACCGGACTCCGTGGAACTGAACGAGACTGAGACTGACGATGTCCCGTACGAAGCTGGCCCGTAGGCCACCGACGTGTTTGGTGCGGTGGTGTCAACTGTGAAGTTTCTAACAACGGGAGTGGCATCCACATTGCCCGCGGCATCGGTAGCTCGTACCTCAACCTTGTGACTGCCATTGCTCAGGCCGGTGAACACCTTGGGGCTGACACATGAAGTCCAGTCCGAGTTCGATGAGGAATCGACCCGGCACTCAAAGGTGGAATTCTCCTCCGAGGAGCTGAACGCGATAGTGACCGTCGAGCTGGCGATTGACGCGCCTTCAGCGGGCGACCCAAAGGCATCAAAACTCGTCTCCGGAGGCGTTGTATCTGTGGAACCACAGCTGTAGAGCTTGAAGTTGTCAATGAACCAGCCGTAGTCGGAGGTTCCCGAGTCGGTGGCGATCCTGAACCTGAACTTGACGCTGCGGCCAGCGAGCGAGCTGAGGTCCAACCGCGAGCCGATGTAACCCTTGCTCGGGCCGACGAAGGCATCTCTACCTGCAAGTGGATTATCCGCTGCGCTGCCGTTGAAGATTGCACCCGGATAACCGTTGGTTGTGACCAGCGAGCCAGCATCGTGCCAGCTAGTTCCCGCGTCGGTTGTGTACTCAATGACCCCACCGTCGTAGTTGCCGGTAGTCCCGAACGTATTGCGCTCAAAGCTGTAGGCGTGGTCAAAGTAGAGGCGACCATTGGCGGGAACCGTTACCGCGCGGTCCATTGTCATTGTTGAGTCAGAGATCGTGGTCGGGTCGTCGCCCCAGAGGTTCCCGGTTCCACTCTTTGCGTACAGGCCGTTGGCAGTGTCCTCTGATGAGTAGTACCACTGAGAACCGCCAGTGGTGCTTGCCTTAGCCCAGGAGTGTGCGCCGTCAAAGTTATCTGAGTAGACGCTTGACGGTACCCCGGTCTCACAGAGAGCTGGCTTGGTGGCAGCTGCGTTTACTGGTGTCTGCTGCAGCTCAGTCGCTGCAGTCGCTTTAGTGACCTCAGTGCAGTCGCCTGATGAAACCGCGGAGCTTGGGACTAGAGACTGGCATGCCTGGCCGAGCGCGGTCCCAAGATCCTGATAGTCAGACCCGGACCTGAGCAGCAGCTGGGTTTGGTACCAGACCTGCGCAGCCTTGGTTACTCCAAGCCCGGTGATGGTCTGCCCGTTGAACGTCCCGCCATCTGTTGTCAGGTAGGCCGTCTTGTTTGCCACTCCGGAATTGATGTGGACGCCTCCGGAATCCCCGCCCGTTGGATCAGCTGTGTAGTTGGCGCTCGACGTCTTATCCGGGTCGCCCAAGGTTGTCGGGTCCTTCATATCGCGGATGGCGCCAATCGAGAGGTCCTCGGCGATCTTCCACTTAACTGCTGCAGTATCCGTTCCCACCCCATCCGTCAGGTCAACAAACTCACCAAAGATGTCTGAAAGGGCTTCGTTGATCGCCCCCGACTGGTAGTAGTAGAAGAGCTGAGACGTGTACTGGGTTATCCCGTGGGTCAGCTCATGAGCGACAACATCGTCGGCGGACGAGTAACCCGCTCCGTAGACCATCTGGGATCCGTTCCAGAACGCATTGCCATAAGGACACTGGGTTGGGGCAGGGCAGTATCTGACCGTTGACGTAATCCCCATCCCATTGTCATCAATGCTGTTGCGGCCAAGGCCTTGGTAGAAACTGTAGGTGGCCCCCGCGTAGTCGTATGCGGTGTTGACGTCCGCCACTAGGCTCGCCGCCCCACCTTCCACTCGTGCCGCAGGGGCCGACAGGGTGGGAGAGCAAGGAACCTTTGCAGCCGTGCTCCTGGCGTCACAAACAGTCCGGTTAAGCGCGGCTTCCAGCTTGTCCATCGACGCCACCGGAAAGCCTCGCTGGGCATCGATGTAAACAATCCTGCTGACAGGGTTTGCTCCACCCCGATCGACTAGGACATTCCAGACAAGCGTCGCGCGGCTCAGGCCTGGCCCCCCGAGAATGCGAGGGTCGAAGATCGAGAGCGTCGGAGTCCCGACTGCCGTCATACCCTTCGCCCCGCCCTTGGACGCTGCAGCAACAGCCGCCGCACGAGCCTGAGCTGATGTGACTGTCGGAACCACTGAAGGGACCTTGCCTCTAAGCGTTTCGGCGCTGCCGGCAACCACCTTGTTAGTGCTGTCTACCGCAATGACGGCCTGACCACCAAGAACGGGCGCACCCGAATGAACTTCCTGAAGGCGCACGATGGAGATTCCACCACGGTCACTCTTGAGCACTCGCGTTAGATGTAGGTCTGCGACGCGCGTTCCGTGAAGCGCCGCTGGATTCTGTTTAAGCCAAAGCCTGGCAACTGTCGGCGCAGACGAGGCTGCGGTCACCCCAGCTGGCCGCGTCGGCGTGAAGTGACTCCTAGTGGCAGACGCGGCCGCAGCTTGGGCGGCCTTGCCGTGGTCGCCCGAGGCGTTCCCCGACTGTCCAATCAGCGCGCCGCCACCAACAAGTACGCCAGCGGTCACAGCTGCTGCAATGACAACTCTGGGACGGGGGATGAATGGGGGCACTCATAGAAGATTAGACCCCTGAGGTAAAGGTTTGGGAAGGTGCAGCCCCCAGCCTTGTAAGGGGCAGTGGGTTGACGAGTCGGGGGCTAGAGCAGCTTGGCTTTGGCGGCAGCGAACTCTTCGGCCGTCAAAGCGCCAGTGGCGTGCAAGGCTGCCAGCCGTTCAAGGCCATCAACGCCGGGCTCAGATGCCTGGGAAGCAGTCGGCGCATCGCTGCTATCAACCTTGGTCGGCTGCTCAGTGCCGGCAGATGAGGTCGCCTTATCGCGAACCTGTTTGGCCGCAGAGCTGGCTCCCTCAGCGCCCTTGCTGATACCGCTACCAAGGGTTTCCTTCAGTTCAGTCCATGCTTCCTTCAGCTTGTCAACAGCATCGTCAGATGATGCTTCGGGGAACTCCACCAGCGTCTCGCGCCTCAAAGCCCAGACAGCGAGGCCAACAAGCACTAGGAAGATCGCGACAGTAACCCACTGCCTGAAGGCTGGGACTGGGCCCCAGATCAGGAACAGGAGGAAGAGCGAGTAGGCGACGCCAAAGGCAATAGCTGGACGCTGATTCACCCATGGAGCAACCCATCTGCGGAAAGTCACGGCGAACTTCCAAGGACCGCCAAGGGTGGAGAAGATGAGTACGAGGACAGCAAGCCAGATCGTGCTCGTGGCAATTGAGCTGAGCATCCCAGTAGCGATTTCCCATGTTGCCTTAGCGGCAGGCTTGGCAGCGTCAGTCGTGGCAAGTGCATCCACCACAGGTGTTCCAGCAACACCCTTAGCTGCAAGGGCAATTAGCGCGGCAAGAATCAGAGCAGCGGCACTGATCACAACGGTCCTGCGGCGGCGGCCGCGATTGACCGCGACGGCAAGGGAGAAGAAGAGGAAGGCGAGCAGTGGACCAAGGACAGCAAGGCCCTGCAGGAAGCGCGCCACGGTGCGGAACTGTCCAATGTCACTTGAGGAGAAGATCGTCAGCGTTGCTTGGCCTGGCTTGATCTTTTCGGCCTGTGCCTTAAGCCCAAGGCGATCGCCGATCTTGATGGCGGCCTCACGGAGGTCGAGCTGCACGTTGTCGCCTTGGTACTGAAGGAAGCCAGTGTTGGTCTGGTTAATCACATCAACGACCTGCTGGTCGAGAGCCCGATGAGCCGACTTCCAAACTGACTGGGCTTCACTTGTACCCAGTGACTTCTCGATCCCAGTCTGTGCGAGGCCGCGGAGGGCATCTGCTGCTGGGCCGGCGAGGATCGACGCGTCGGTGGGCAATGCCTTTTCGATCTCAGCCTGAACGTCAACGTTCTCGTAAATCTTGTCTGTGATGAACACCGCGGTCTGCGTGCGCACTTCTTTGTTCTGAAGGAGTTTCGTTGAGGTGTTAGCCCAGTTGTCTGGGTTCAAGACTTGCTGGTCAACCCAGACGGCATAAACAGAGATGATGCTCAGGATCGTCGCTAGGACGACTAGCACTGAGGCAGCCACGCGGTTACCGCGGGAGCCAACCTCTGGATTTTTGTTAGTGGCGCTCACTCGGAAAGCGTACCTTCTGAATCAACAGAACGACTCCTTTGGAAGGCGAGTGCTGCTCCTAGCGCTACTAGTGCCGCAAGCCCGGCAACCCCTACCAACCTATGTGGGATATTCACGTGGAAAGAGTCGGCCGGCCGTGCGTCCTCTCGAATATGCCGTGAGGCAACCCCGGCGAGCAGGCCCCAGCCCGCAAGTACAGCTAAGGCTGGCCGCCAATCCTTGGCAAAGCGCAGGCCTCTCGTAACAGCAGCTGCGAGCAGCGCCGCCAGCGCAAACAGCCCGAGGGTTGGGAGTATCGAAGGCCATGCTCGTCCCAGCCCAATCTCACTCCACACGGTAGGCACGAAGTACGCGTTCTCAACCCTGCTCCACCACCGGTAGACCCAGTCAAACCCAACCAATGGATATGTCACGGTGATGAGACCCATCATCACACCGCTCGCGACCGCTAAGACGAGCGTCGTGGACGGGAGCTTTTTCCATGCAAAGACAAGTCCAATACCGACAAACGGAATTGTTGGGATTAGGAAGCGGGGCCCTGGTGTTCCCCCGCCAAACGGCAGCCAGTAGCCCGCGTTGTAGAGCAAGTGCAGAGCAACCATGCCGATGATGGTCGCCCCTTCAGCACGGTGCCCCTTGCGATACATAATGACCGCGCCAAACAAGCCCATCGCCAGAACTGGGGTTGTAATCAGAAGGCCCCGGGGGGACAAGAGCAGGTGAACCAAGTTCTCAAACTTGGGTACACCAATCCCAAAAAACCCGTGGCTGTTGAGGCCAATTTCCTGATGCCCTGTCAGGCCCTCAACTGCGACGGCAGCCGAATAGGACATCTTCGTTGGCGAGCCAAAAGCCCAGAGGTTGTAGAGAGCAATTGGGAGAACCCCAACCAACACGCCACCCGCGAAGGTCAGCCCCCGCTTGAGAACAGCGAGAAGATCCCAGCGTCCGTCAGCCGAACGGAACGCCGTGTAGAGACCAAGGACAAACCCGCCGAATGCCAGCGGGTACTCAACCGTTACAGCCAGCCCAGAAACAAGCCCGCCGAGCGCAACTAGCTTCAGAGTCCCAACTCCTTGCCGTTCCCGGTGCAGAATCCAGAACGATGCGAACAGAGCAAACGTGGACAGCGAGTGGCTCATTAGCTGGGTTGAGAACGGCAGCAGCATGCTTCCTAGTCCGACCGCTACAGCTGTTGCTGTGCCTGTCCCAGGCCCGTAGCGCTCGGCCATTGCTCTGACCAACAGCAGCAACAGCGCAAAGGGCAACATGCAGCCAAACAGCGTCAGCGCCCAGATAATCGTCCAGTTGCGATGCCAGTCACCCTTGACGGCGACCGGCTTACCGTGCGAGCCGGCTTGTGGGCCAACCATTCCAGTGACAGGCCGACCCCCATGCCGGGACTGAAAGTGAACTGCACGCAGACCGACATAGGCGGGCAGCACAAATGCAGACAGCCCAGGCGCCTTAACCGAGTAAAAATGCCCGTCAATGTAGGACTTGTCCTTGGACTCCCAGTGGTAAGGGTCAATCTGCGCTGTGCCAGTTGACATCGCGCGGGTCAGCCCAAAGAACGACATCTGTGCCCAGCCGACGTTCTGCATCAACATCGATGCGCCAAGCGCGATACAGAGGATCGCTGCGAGACCAATCTGGAAGTCGCGCTTTGAGCGGTGACCTGCGACGTCAGCGTCCACAGGCGATGGCGAGACCGGGCTAGTTGAGGCGGCTTCCACGGAAGCGAAGTATGACCCCCGGAGCGGAGCCAAACTCCGCTCCGGGATTCAAGTCAGACGGTGTGGCGCAATTCAGCCGGTGATTTTGGCCTTCAGCTTGGCGAACTCGTCGTCCGTAATCGTGCCGTTCGCGCGGAGGCTGCTGAGCTTCTCAAGCTCACTCGCAGGTGAACCAGTTGCTGCCTGCTCGCGAATATATGAGCTCATCTGGTCCTGCATCTCTGCCTGCTGGGCAACAGCGCGCTCGCGCATTCCACCACCGCGGGCAATTAGGTAAACCAGTGCCGCAAGCGGAGTAATGGTCGCAAGGAAGAAGATCCAAATGGCCTTGGCCCAACCGGACAACTTGTGGTCCCGGAAGAGGTCGCCGATGATGGAGATGAGAATCCAGAGCCAGATCACGAGGAAGAAGACTGCGAGAGCTGTCCCCAGTGCCTCAGCGAGGCCGAATGTTGCGAGCGTCATTTACTTTGATTCCTTTCGTTATGCACAACCGTTGTGGCAGGTCATTAATGTCAATGTAACCCGAGCCGAACGGGAGAGATCTGTAACTAGCTCAGCGGCAGAGAAGTGGAAGTAACTTCCGAGCGTCCGCAGGGATCAGAACGCGAATTCTCTGAGCCACCCTTGTGGTGCCCCCGCTCCTAACTGCGGGCGCGTCACGGAAGACGTCGAGGTGGCTGCCCTTGATGGCTCCGCCGGTGTCAGCAGCGCAGAACCACCGGTCATAGGCTGAGAGGTAGACGGCGCTGCGGTAAGCGATCACCTTTGGGTCAACGGCCACCGACGCGAGCGGCCGCAGCGGAACCCCGGATGCCCCCAACGACGGGCCGGATTCGAACCGCGCAAGTTTGGCGTTCACCTTGTTGGCTGGTTTGCTGCTGGCCCAAGCCCCGTTAGACCAGCCGCCAGCCTGGAGCGGAAAGGTGAGCAGGCCACTGCTGTTGAGCCAGAACATCTCATTGGCCCAATAGGGAGTCCCACCCTTTGCGCCTTTAGCGTTGACATAGCCTGTCAGCCCAGCGGCCAGATGAACGCGGCTGCCATCAGCAGCGACCCCGTCCCCCTCCATGGCAACACCCATCGCCGAGTAAAGAAAGTCAACCGGATAAGCCTTTGTCAGCCCTGGGGCTACAACCTTGGCCCCACGAAACCAGCGCTCAGGGGCTGGCCAATACTCAGTCAGGGTGAACCCGTCTAGCCAAGCCGACCTCTCCAACGGCAGGCGAGTGGCCCCACTAGCCACTGGGGACAGCGTCATAACGGTTGCAAAAGCCACCAAGACCCCACGGGTGAGAAGACGCAATTCCATCATCTACATTCTTCCCCCAAATCGGGTCGAAATCCTCCCTTTGGGAAAGACGCCGCAGACGAAAAGAAGCCCCGCGCTGGCGGGGCTTCCGTTTGATGGCGAGACCCGGGCTCGAACCGGGGACACCACGATTTTCAGTCGTGTGCTCTACCAGCTGAGCTATCTCGCCGGGATGCTCTGGCGATGCTACCGACTAGACGGGAAGGCAGGCCATAACGGTAAGCCGATGTAGGCAGAACCCGTTGCCTTTCAGTGCCCGTTAGGGCGCCGATAAACTCCCGCTCGATGCGCGCCTGGTGGTCCAACTCTCCCTCTATTGAGCGCGCTCAGGTCATCAAGGCAGGGCTAATTGGCTCTGTTCTCTCTCTGGTCCAGTTCTACACCCTCCTATCGGGGCTGGGTTCGCGCATCGCTGCTGACGATGGTGACCCCGTCTCCCAAAGCTGGCAGGTGGCCTGGGGCGGTCACGCTCTACTCCACCACCCCCTAGCGTTCTGGCAAGCCAACCAGTTCTGGCCAGCCAAAGACAGTCTTGCGTTCAGCGACGCGCTAGTCGGCTACGCACCCTTTGGCCTGCTCGGGAGTGGCGTTGATGCCGCACTTACCCGCTACAACCTGCTCTTCCTATTTGCCTTTGCACTAGCCTTCTTCGCGGTCTGGCTGCTTGCGCGCGAGCTGGGCGCACCGAACTGGGCGGCGATGGTCGGTGGCGCCGCCTTCGCCTACTCACCATGGCGTCTAGAGCAAGCGGGTCACCTCCATGTGATCTCAAGCGGAGGGATTGCCCTCGCGATCTTTCTTCTCCTGCGCGGCTACCGGCGCAATGACTGGCGTCTGATCACAGGTGGCTGGGTTGCGGCTGCTTGGCAGCAGTCGATTGGCTTCACGCTTGGACTGCAACTGGACTACCTACTTCTCATCCTCGGGCTGATCGGCCTGATCACCTGGTTGAGAGCCGGACGCCCGCATCCACCGGCCAGCAGCATCAAAGCAACGGGCGTTGGCGTCGGATTCTTCCTCCTGAGCACATGGCTACTGACCCGCCCTTACCTGCGCGTCCTAAATGCTGAAGGCCGAACCAGTTATTCGCTCCAATCGCTCTACTCCTTTTCGCCAAGCCTGCGGTCGTTCCTGAGCCCACCGGAGTACGGGATGCTCTTCTCTAAAACTCCGCAGCAACTCACCGCAGCCGTTGGTAAGGGCTACGCGGAGAAGGTTCTATACCCCGGGTTGGTCGCGGCACTGCTTGCAGTCGTTGGCCTCTGGTGGAATGGGATCCCAAAGGCTCTACGCGTAGGCCTAGGGCTGACCACCGTGCTATTTGCCGTTCTGTCACTTGGTGTGCACCAAACCGGCGTTGGCCATTACCTCCCATACCGCTTTGTCTTTGAGTACCTCCCCGGCTGGGATGGAATACGAACACCGGGACGGCTTCACACACTGACCACCCTTGCCCTGGCTCTACTGGCGGCCGCTGGAGCAGCGCGCGTTGGCGACCTAATCCGTCAACGCAAGGGCTCATCTCTTGCCACTGCTGGCGTGGTTGTCCTAGGACTTCTCGTTCTGGCTGATGGTTCGGGCATCCCATTCCCCAACCCAGCAATCCGCAAGGCACCCGCCGATGTGACGTCAGTAGCTACCCCGCTAATCCAAACACCCCTCGCGCCATCCGACAACCGGCTCTACCTGCTGTGGTCAACCGAGTCCTTCCAGCCAATGGTCAACGGGCGCTCGACCTTTATCCCCTCAAGCTATTACGAGGCGGAGACTCAGATGGCGACATTCCCGTCGGCAGAGTCGATCGGCTGGCTTCGAAGCCACGGGGTCAAGACCGTGATTGTCCACACCGAGTTCACAGAGCAACGCGACGGCGAAAGATTCAAGGGCAAGTTCCATACAGAGCCTCAGTTCCGAAGCCCCACTTGGGCTCAAGCCACCGCTGCCAAAATTCCCGCCGGGAGTCGTGTCACCCGCGAGCTTGTTCACCCCGTGGTCATCTACCACCTAGCTCCCTGACGGATAACCATGCTGCCGCCAACGACATACCTTTTTGACGCGACCATCGCGCTGGCCTGCATTGCAGCTCTGGTAGCCGGTGGGCGGGCAGTGCAGCTCAGATTCCTCAAGGAAGTAGTCGGGCCCGAACTAATTGTTGTCCGCGCCGTAGCTGGGTTCGCCCTACTCACAACCATCGCCTACGTCTTGGGAGCAGTCGGCCTGTTTTCGAGCGGACCACTAGCGGTTGGGTTCATAGCGATTGGCCTTGGCGCCCACTTTGCCCTGTCGCCGCGCGATTGGGGCCGCAGGAGCGAAGGCAGGCTCTCGGCTACGGCTGGAGTACCCCTTGGCGCCGGACTCCTTCTGCTGTCGGCAATCTGGTTACTGCCCGTCGACGACGCCCTGAGGAACGGCATGAGGGGAACAGACACCCTCTGGTACCACATGCCCTTCGCGCTGAGGTTCTTCCAGGATCAAAGTCTGACTTCCCTTGCGTGGAACGAACCGCTGTTTCAGACCTACTTCTACCCCTCCTGGGGCTCAATGTTCCATGCCTTGGGCATGGTCTTCTTCCATAGGGACTTCCTCTCACCACTGCTCAATGTGGGCTGGCTTGCGCTGGCGGTCACAGCAGGCGCTGCCATTGGCTCACGGCGCGGGGTCGGAGCAGCCGCAGCGCTAGGGGTAGGAGCTGTCTTCGTAGGTGACAAGGTCCTGAGTGGATCCGCCGGTGCGGCAATGGTGGACGCTCCCGCGACCTTCTTCTTTCTCGCGGCAACAGTCCTGCTGCTGCGCAGTCGTGAGTGCCGTGCCGCCGTGCTTCTCTGCGGCTTGGCGATCGGACTTGGAGTGTCGATCAAACTCACGATTGCCCTCCCAGGCGCTGGCGTCCTAGCCGCCGTTGTTCTGCTGGCACGGCGTGGGACCCGTTTCCAGACCGCGATGATCTGGTCCGGTGGCGCACTGGCAACCAGCTGGTTCTGGTTTGCACGCAACATCAGCGAGACAGGTAGTCCACTTCCGATGATCGACATCCCCTTCCTCTCAAACCCGGGGAAGGCCCTTGAGTCCGTCAACATGGTCCCAATCGCGAAGTACTTCACGGACAGCAGCGTGATGCTCCATCAACTGCCCTCCGCTTGGACGACAAGCTTGGGTCTACTTGCCGTTCCTATGATCCTGCTCGGATTCCTCGCCCCGCTAGCTCTAGCCATCAGACCACGGGAGCCCTATTGGAGAGCAGCTTCCCTTGTGGCATTGGTTGCCCTTACTGGGTATTTCTTCACCCCAGGCACGGCAGCGGGCCCTCCTGGCGGACCGATTCTCGGTCTTGTCTGGGACACGCGGTTCATCGCGCCAGGACTCTGCCTCGGACTTGCCCTGCTCCCAGTCTGGCTGTCGTTCAAATTTGAAGCCAAGCGGGCTTGGCTGACTGCTCAGATGGGGGTCCTAGTTGTCGTTCCAGCGCTTGCCTCAAAATCCTGGGACATGCCTCACGCACTTGTGGCTCTGCTCGCCTCAGCCGCAGTCCTCGTAGGACTCTGGCTCATCGCTACGCGAGTCGCGCCAAGCAGAGGCCCAACGCGGCTTGTTACCTACGCTGCTCTCGCCCTGTTGGCACTTGGCCTTGGACGCGGTTGGGAGTCACGTCAGGTCGAGGGCAGAGCGCTGGCATATGGGCCGTCGGCTGTTGGTCATGCCCCTGAGCGGATCGCGGTTTTGGGGGTGGCCGGGACATTCAGCCAATACTTGGAATCCGATGTGGGCTTGAGGAACCGAGTCCAGTTCGTTGGCACGCGAGGGCCAAACGGCGCGTTTGACATTGTCCGCTCCTGCCGGGTGCTCTTTGCCGAGTTGAATGCCGGCAGGTACGGCTATGTTGTCGCCGCGCCCAACCGCGACGTCTGGAACCACCTCACCGTGGTCAATCCTCAGGTCGCATGGCTTCAGGCTGATCCCAACGCTGCTCTGGTCAAGACCATTCCTGGCCTCAAGCTGAACTACCCACGCGGTGGGCCGCGCCGACCCGAGCCATTCCCGGTCTACCGGCTCAAGGGCCAGCTTCAGCCGTCGCACTGCCCGCGCTGACACTCTTCGCTCGCAGCAGCGCCAATCCCAGCGCGACTACGGAGACGCACCCAGCCAGAATGACCAGCTGCCACGGCATGCCCTGCGCGGGGAGGCCAGGGACGAGCTTCTTCTCCCCAATAGCGGGACTGACCACAAGCGCAAGGAGCAGCCAAGCTGACAGCGCGCAAGCGGCAATGCGGAGATCCTTCGCGGAGCCCAAGCCTGGAAGGCGAGTGGCGTAAAGGCCAAGGAGCCCTGAGATAGCGAAGGTCAAGTAGACCGGCAATGTTGACCAAACCCCGCTCCGCGCACCAACGGCAGTGAACACGGTGGCGATCCCAGCGTCACCACCAATCCGGATCCACCAGTTGACAATGTTGTGAGGACTGACAAGTGGTCCCACCACGGTCGCCACGATCATCACCGTTGCACTCACCGCTGCCAGCACAAGGGTCGCCGCGGGAATGCGCCGCCAGGCATAGGGCAGCCCCAGTGCTAGGAAGGGAAGGATGGCCACAAGGAAGCGCGGGCCAGGCGATTCGCCACCGAACGGAAGCCAGTAGCCAGAGACATAGACGATGTAGATGGCTATGACGCCAAGGATTGCCAATGCCTCCGCCTTGAGTCCATCTCGCCGCATCCAGAGAACACCAAGGAAGGCCAGCAGACAGACCGGAGTGATGGAAAGCAAGCCCCTCGGGGAAAGAAGGATGTCAATGAAAGCAATCGGACGGGGAACCCCGATCCCAAAGAACCCAGCATCGTTAAGGCCTAACTTGAGATGCCCTGACTTACCCTCAACGGCCACGGCCCCGTTGTAGGACATTGTTGACACTGAGCCGAACGAGATCTGGTTGTAGACCGCAACGGGAACCAGCCCCATGATCACTCCGCCACCGTAGGCACAGGCGCGCCTGATTACCGCGATCGCGCCGGCAGTAATCGCCTCATTGCGAAGCATTGCGTAGAGCCCCAGAACAGCCCCACCGAAGGCCATCGGGTACTCGGCAACAACAGAGAAACCAACTGTCAAACCAGCAAGGAGAAGGAGCAACAAGCTCGGGGGTCCCCGCCGTTCGCGGAGGAGCAAGTGGAATCCGCCATAGAGCAGGAATGCCCCCATCACATGGCCAAACAGCTGTGTGGAAAACGGCAACAGCATGGTCCCCAAGCCAAGTGCGAGCGCGGCAGGAAGCCCCGTTCCCGGAACAAGTCGCTCAGCGTCTGACCTGACCATGAAGAGCAGAAGAAGCGCCGGGAGGACACATCCAAACAGGCCTAGCGCCCAGATCAGCAGCCGGTCGTTCTTGATCTGCTGGCTGACAGCCTTGGTCCTGGGAGCGGTCGGTCCATTGCCCGACTTCTTGGGTTTGCTGGAGGCCAACGGTCGACGATCCTTATTGGCAAAGGACCTTGACGCCTTCTCAAAGTTCACTGCGTGGAGTGCCAAATACGGAGCCACAAGGAAAGCTGACATCCCAGGGGCCTTGACGCTGTAGAAGTGCCCGCCGATGTAAGACTTGTCGCCGGTCTGCCAGTGATCAGCGTCGATTTGGGTAGTCCCGTTGGACAAAGCCTTTGTCAGCAGAAAGTAGGACGTCTGAGCCCAATGGGGATACTGAATAACCATCGCCGAGCCCAGCGCGACTGTGATCAATGCTGCGGTTGAGAGACGGCGGATCACGTGCGCCGAGGCAGCTTCTGCCAAGCCTTCAGCTGTGGAAGTGGGTCGATCGCGTGGCCACCCTTCTCGTACCAGCCTCCAAGCCAGATCTCAAAATGAAGATGCGGTCCTGTCGAGTGCCCCGTGTTACCCATGCTGGCAAGCCTCTGTCCAGCCTTCACGATTGAGCCAATCCTGACCTTCAATGAACCCTTCTGGAGGTGCATGAAGACATAGTCGCGGTTATCCGTGCCGCGCAAGACAAGGTAGTAGCCGGCTCCCTCATCCTGGAAGGAAGTCCAGCTGACCTCGCCCGCCTTCGGGGCAACGATTGGCGTTCCCTCCGCGTCAGCAACATCCTGACCCTGATGGATGTGGCCGCTGCGGCCAGCCCCAAAGCGCATGTCAGCGTCACCATATGTCCAAGTAACGCCCCAAACTGGAAAGGCCGCCGTGACTGTGGGGGGAGCCAGAGTCGGCTTCTTAGGCACGGTCTTTTTCTTTGAAGACTTCTTCTTTGTTGCTTTCTTCTTTGAAGCTTTCTTCTTTGGCTTGACCTTTGGCTTGGGCTGTCCCGGGACGATGCCGCCGCTCTCCTGATCAGGTTGCTTGATCTTGTGCGCCGGCTGGTCCCCTGGGCTTGCGCCACCACTGTCTGCTCGAGCCACTGAGACAGGTGCCCAGGCAACGGAAACCGCCACGCAGAACGTGATTAGGGTGCGAGCAGTCTTCCCACGGATAAGGGCCATCCCACTGACCTTCGCCGTCCAGGCGCGTTTTCCCAAGTAGGTACCGAAACTGCAATATCCCTTGCGACGGGATTCGTGGTGTCAGGCGGCCAGCATCCGGGCAAGAAGATTGCGTGCGCCCTGCTTGTGGAGTGGTTCGTTGAGGTTTCCGCACTTGGGCGACTGCACACACGACGGGCAGCCCGCTTTGCACGGGCAGCCGTCAATCAGGTCGTAGGCGTCTTGCACAAGATCGGTGAACTGCTTGAACCCCTGCCGGGTCAGACCAACTCCGCCAGGGTGCGCCTCGTGAACGAAGATCGTCGGGGCTCCGGTCTGTGGATGAAGATTGGTGGAGAGGCCACCGAGGTCCCATCGGTCACACATCGCGATCAGAGGCAAGACAGCAATCTGCGCGTGCTCGGCAGCGTGGAGCGCCCCTAGGAGTGACTCCCCATCAAGATCAGCGAGTAGTTCATCTGGGACCTCAAACCAGATTGAGCGCGTGGCAAACTCAACTGGCTGCATGTCGAGCGGAGTCCAGTCGATCATCTCGTGGTCCTTCATCCGCTTGCGCTGAAACCCGGTCACCCGCTCAGTCACAACCACATCGCCGTACTTCAGCTCGACCCCATTTACGGTCCTCGAGTCAAGACCGGTCTCAATCCAAGTGTTCGTCTCCCGCTTAGCCTGGGTGTACCAATCACCCTCAAAGGGCCGGAGCACAGCCGTTCCTGCCTCCATGTCAAGCATGTCCACTTCGTATGACTTGCCGAGGTGAAGGTAGATCGCACCCGGGTGGATTGTCGACGCTGCGCGAGAGGCCTCAAGCGTGCCAATGACCTCACCACTTCCAGCGTCAGCAAGCGCGATTGACTTGGGGGAAGCTGACCTGAGTGATACCTCACCGGCTGGGTAGGTTTCGGGCCTAGCAAGGCCGTACCGCCCGCCCCTGACCCTCAGCATTCCAGCGCTGACCAGAGCGTCGCAGCGCTGTTTGAGGTCGGGTGTGAAGTACTCCTCGTCCTCGGGTCCGATCGGCCGCTCGAAAGCCGCGCACAGAAGATGCTCGCCAAGGATCTCGTCGCTAGCTGGGTCAAGCACTGCGGACTCCACGGCCCGCTCAAGTAGTGCCTGTGGGTGGCGGCAGAAGAACTGATCCAGCGCGTCGTCGCCGGCAATGTAGACGGCAAGGCCTTTTCCGCGTCGTCCTGCTCGTCCCCACATCTGCTTGAGGGAGGCAACCGTGCCTGGGTAGCCGACGCAGATCGCTGCATCCAGATGCCCGATGTCGATCCCTAGCTCGAGGGCATTGGTGGACACCACGCCAACAAGTTCGCCACTCTGAAGCTTTGCCTCAAGATCCCTGCGCTGCTGTGGCGTATAGCCAGCGCGGTATGGCGCGATTGCCCGGGCTAGGTCCCGGTCACCGGATGCCTCCAGTCGATCGGTGGCCATTCGCTGAATCAGCTCCACTGCGCGACGCGAACGGATGAAGCAGATCGTCCTCGTTCCGGCTCGGATCAGATCACAGAACAGGTCAGCCGCTTCGCCCAATGCGCTCGCGCGGGTCCCGAGGTCCTCGTCAATGATGGGCGGGTTCCACAGGACAACATCGCGGCCGTCCGAGGGCGCTCCGTCGGAATCAACAACTGTGAAATCAGGAATGCCGGTCAGCGTCTCGGCCAGGTCACCCGGGTTGGCAATGGTTGCGCTCGCGAGGATGAACCTCGGGGTGGTGCCCCGAGCGCCAGCCAACCGCCTCAACCGCCGCAGGACGTTCCCGACATGCGAGCCAAAGACACCGCGGTAGACATGCGCCTCATCGACCACGACAGCAGCAAGGTTGCCGAGGAAGTTGGCCCACTGCTCGTGCCGGGGGAGGATCCCCACATGGAGCATGTCCGGGTTGGTTAGGAGCAGATTGGAATTACGGCGAATTGCGCCACGCTCAGACCGAGGCGTGTCCCCGTCGTAGATCGCGACTCTGAGAGCCTTGCCAAAGCCCATCTCATTCAGCGCGCGCGCCTGGTCCTGTGCCAACGCCTTAGTCGGGTAGATGTAGAGCGCTCTTGCCTTTGGGTCACGCAGGAGCGTGTCTAGGACTGGAAGGTTGAAACCAAGCGACTTGCCTGAAGCAGTTCCGGTGCTGAGGATCACTGGCCCGTGAGCCGAGGCTTCCCAAGCTTCAAGCTGATGGATGTACAGCTCCTCAAGCCCAAGATCGATCAGCACCTCGCGCAGCTTGGGGTGCATGTCGTCGGGGAGCGGCCCCCGATAGGCCTTCTGTGGCAGCACTTGAGTGCGGCTTACAACCACGTCGTCCTTCTCTGCCGTGGAGATAATCCGGTCCCAACCCTGTGCTGACGCCTTTGCCATGAGCGCCATCGTAGGCGGCCCGGGCAAGTTGGCACACGTCCTCCCCGCTGTTTGGGGGCTGCTTGCGGCAGACTGCTAGTCCTAATGCGCTGTGTCTACCTTGACCTCGACGGAACTCTGCTCGGAAGCAACGCTTCGCTATTCCATGACGGGGAGGGAAACATCAGCACTTGGGCAGTCAAGGCAATTGAAGCCTGCCACCGCGCTGACCTTGAGATCGTGTTGATCTCTGGGCGCAGGGAAGCGCAAGTCCGCGAGGACACGCGCCTTGTTGGTGGGAAGGCCTACTCCTTCGAGTCCGGGTCGTGCCTAGTCACCGACGGTGAGCGGGACTGGCTCACTGGCGATTGGCAGCCAGCCGATCTCACCATCCATCAACAGATAGAGAACTCGGGTGCAGGCCTTCTACTCCTGGAGCATTACGCGGGAAGACTGGAACACCACGAGCCGTGGCACACAGGGCGCGAGGTTTCGCACCTCTACCGCGGGGTCGTGGACGCTGATGAAGCTAACGCCCTTCTGGCTGAGCACGGGCACGGCTCGCTGAGGCTCTGTGACAACGGATCAGTCCACCATGCGAGTCCCGTGCTTGCCGGGATTGAGCACCCGCGGGCATACCACCTTGTTCCCAAGGGAGCGACCAAGCGCGGTGCTGTTGCCCGCCACCGTCAGATCCGCGGCTACGCGCCCGAGGACTGCATTTCGGTTGGTGACGGCCGCGAAGACATGGAGATCGCACCGGAAGTTGGGGCCATGTGGCTGGTGGCCAATGCCATCACTGCTGATCCAGCCATTGGAAAGCTCGCCGACCAAGTACCCAACGTACGGATTGCCGCTGAGTCAAACGGCGGCGGCGTCTATGAGGCGATCGTCACAACCCTCGCTGAGGGCTCCTGACCAGCTAGATCAGGTCGGCCAGCGTACGGCCAGCAGCACGGAGCTGCTTCAGGTCGCCGGCTTCAATCACCACCTGCAGGTCAATGATCCGCTCCTCGACTGGGTCGAGCGCGTTCACACCGCAAACCGCAGCGCATGGAACGCCTGCCTGGCGCGCACGAGTCGCTGCCTCGCCCGGGGCCTTGCCGAGCAGGGTTGAGGAATCCATCCGCCCCTCCCCGACTATCACTGCCCTGCTCGCTCGCATGCGGGCATCAAAGTTGACTCGGTCCATCACAAACTGTGCGCCGGCGACAAGCTCAGCTCCACATTCACTCCACAGAGCCCCCCCGATTCCCCCAGCGGCCCCCGTGTAGTTGATTCCAGTTGGGTCCTTACGCATGCTCTTGGCCTGTTGGACCATCTCCTTGGTTAGCCGCGCCACTGCCGCAGGGTCAGCTCCCTTCTGTGGGCCGAAGACTTTGGCTGCCTCCTCCCATGGCGATCGCGCGTCGCACAGAACGGTGATCTTGGGGCCTGTCCGGCGGCCAGCGCTGAGGGTTCGCCCTGCCTCCTTGAGAACAGCGAGCAGCCCGCGCCCTCCGTCAACGGTCGCGCTTCCACCCAGGCCAACCAACACCTCATCCACCCCTTGTTCCAAAGCAGCGAGGATCAGCTCGCCTGCCCCAGCTGAGCTGACCACTTCCGGGTTGCGCTCGGCCTCGGTCAGCAGAACCAAGCCAACGGCCTCTGCCGTCTCAACAACTGCAGTCTTGCCGTTCTCAATCAGCGCGTAGCGAGCTGTGACTGGACGGCCCAAAGGGTCTCCGACCTCAATGCTGTGAAGCTCGGTGCTCCGATCCCCAGCGGTGAGAGCCTCAAGGGTGCCTTCGCCACCATCAGCCAGTGGGCAAGCATCGGCAGCGCGGCCACCGTCCTGAAAGCCAGCACAGAGAGCTTTTGCCACCTCAATAGCGTGGAAAGTTCCCTTGAACGAGTCCGGGGCAACCAGCACTGGCGGCTGGCGGAGCTCGTTACCCGTAGGCGACATGGCCGTCTAGTCGACGCGAGGCGCCGCGTTGCCGCCACGCAAGACCCGGAGTACGCGGTCGCCAAACTTTGGCGAGATTCCGTGGGCAATCCTCAGCAACCTGACAAGCGGCGGGTGGAAGACCTCGCGCTTATTGCCCTCAATGCCCTTAATGATTGCCGCGCTCATTTCCGCTGCTGGGACCGCATCCTTAGGCCGGTACCAGTCGGGAAGCCGGTCCTGCTCATGCGCGTGGAGATCTGTCTTGATCTCCCCTGGGTAGACAGTGGTTAGGTCAACGCC
>WLNJ01000003.1 GCA_009699865.1 Actinomycetota bacterium | reverse complement strand
GTGTAGTGCGGATATTCAGGGGCTCCGTCCAGCGCCTCAGAGAAGCTCTCCTCAACGGCCGAATGCTCGTCTCCTAGGACGCCTGCCTGCTTGCGAAGCACTGCGTCGCAGATCGCCATAGCTGGAATCTCTCCGCCGGCCAGTACAAAGCGACCGAGCGACACTCTGTCCGTGCAGAAGTTGTCTATCGCACGCTCATCGAAGCCCTCATAACGGCCACAGAGCAGGGTGACCGATTCCTCCGCAGCAAGTTCGTTCACCAGCGCCTCATCGAGAACGCGGCCCCCGGGTGTCAGCGCAATGACGCGACGACCCGAATCTAGTTGAGCTGGATCAGTGCCATAGCGGTCCCGAAGAGCCGCCTCGATCACATCGACGCGAAGGACCATCCCGGCTCCACCCCCAAACGGGGCATCATCAACTTGTCGGCCGGAGAGCGTTGTGGACTCCCGATAGTCAACGCACTCGACTTCATGACCGAGCTCCAAGGCATTACGCACATGATGCTGCGAGAGAAACCAGTCAAACGACTCTGGGAACAGAGTGAAAACGTCGAGCTTCATTCCGCATCCTCACCAAGAAATTTGAGATTAACGTCCACGCTGCGCGCCTCAAGGTCCACGCTTCGGAGCGCGTCTCCAATCATCGGAACCAAGAGAAGAGCGGCGTCCGGCCGTTCAACTTGGAGAGCCTCACACGAAGGAAGTGGCAGAACGCCCACGACGGCTCCAACCGCACGGTCGCCATCAACGACAGCACAGCCAATTAGGTCAGCAGTCCACCACTCGTCGGGGCCAAGCTCGGGAACCTCATCACGCGGAACAGTGATCACCGCATCCCTCAGCGCCTCGGCGTCGTTCCTGGTGCTGGACCCGGAAAAACGGACAATCGGGCGTTTCTCGGTACCCGAGAATCGCACGACGCGCCGATCCTCTCCATTGACCTGGACTTCGGCGCCAAGAACTATCAGCCCTGGGACCGCATCCGCAATCTTCACTGAGCCATCAAGGCCGTGTGGGCTGGAGATCCTTCCGGCCCTGACATGTTGAGGCCCGCCGGCCATCGAATCACTCAGTCGATGATGTCCACGAAGACACGGCGTCCCTCGGGAGCCGCTGCCTTCACGATTGTCCGCAGAGCCTGAGCCGTTCGACCCTCGCGTCCAATGACACGACCGTAGTCGTCATCAGCAACGCTCAGCTCGAGAACGATCGTTCCATCCTCATCAGCCTCTGAAACCTTGACGGCCTCGGGATTCTCAACCACCGCAGCGGCGAGAGTTTCAAGCAGTTCGCGAACGCCCATAACCCGTTAGCGGGCGTTGGGGTCCATGCCCTGGATGCGCATGAGACGACGAACGGCAGCAGTCGGTTGAGCACCCTTGGACATCCAGTCCTTGATGCGCTCTTCATCGAGGTTCACCGATGAAGGCTCCGTCTGTGCGTTGTACTGGCCGACAGTCTCAAGAATGCGGCCGTCTCGCGGCGAACGCTGGTCAGCAGCAACAACCCTCCAAATGGGGTTCTTATGGCTTCCAACGCGTGTGAGTCTTAGTCTTACTGACATGAGTGTTTGGGCCCGCTCAGTGCGGGCGCCGTCGGGCTAGGTTAGCGGGAGTAGCGGTCTCCGTGCTTTCCGGGCAGAAACCGACCGCTGTCATTGGCTTACAACGGCAGTAGCACCGCGCAGTTCAACGACATGCACTCTTGTGCCGGGATCAAGCTCGATGCCGTCTTCCCAACTCCGCGCGGTCCAAATCTCACCGTCAATCCGTACACAGCCAACCGCTTCCTGATTCACGATTCTTTCCACAACCACTCCAGGACGCCCAACAAGGGTCCCGGTGCCAGCTCGTGCGCGAGCCTCGCCTTGATCCTGGGATCGAAGCGCTGGGCGGATAACCCAGTGCCCAATCAGCGCAACTAGACCAAAGACAAAGGCCGAGATCAGGAGTCCCCCACCAAGGAGGGTTGCTGCGAGAGCAAGAAACGCGCCCGCGGCTATTGGCAGTGGAGGAAGAGCGCGGCGTTTGAGGGCGACAGCGGCAGCGACAACACTGACGATCGCCCAGAGTGCAGTACCTAGAAGCATCGGTGGGAAAGCCTACTGACCCGGACGCAGCCCGCGTCCGGCCAAGTCAGGCCGCAGCCTCTTCGAGCTCTTCAGGGCCAAGCCGTCTCGACACAACCTTGGAGACGCCATCTCCAGCCATCGTGACGCCGTAGAGCGCGTCAGCGGCTTCCATGGTGCGCCGCTGGTGAGTCACGACGATGAACTGGGCCCTGTCCCGGTATGTCCGCAGCAGGTCGAGGAACCGACCGAGGTTGAGATCGTCCAGAGCGGCTTCGACCTCGTCAAGGATGTAGAAGGGGCATGGCTTCGCGAGGAAGACGGCGAAGAGGAAGGCGATAGCCGTCATTGACTTCTCTCCACCTGACAGGAGTGACAACCGCTTCATCGTCTTGCCAGCAGGAGTGATTTCTATCTCCACCCCAAACTGTGGCTCGTCGCCTGTCAGCTCGTCAGCTTCGTCAGCCTCCCCTGAGTCGCCCTCTGCCGAAACCTCGCCCTCGCCACCAAGCACCGCCTGAGTCGCAGGAACTTCGGTGACGAGCCTGAGCCGGCCTCCTCCACCTGGGAAGAGTTGGGATGAGAGTTCTTCAAAGTGCTTACTGGCAGCCTCAAAGGTCTCCTCGAATGTCTCCCGGATAGTTCTGTCGCAGTCGCGGACAAGACCCTTGAGCTCCTTCAGGGCGTCTTCAAGGTCGGTCCTCTGAGCCTCAAGCTCCTCGAGGTGCTCGAGCGCGGCCTTGTATTCATCTGCGGCAAGCGGATTGACGGGGCCGAGCTGCACCCTCCTCTTCTCAAGTCGCTCAATAAGGCTCGAAAGTCCTTCACGTTCCTCGCTGGCCAAAGGCTCGGTGGCGGGGCCATCCTCAAGCCCAAGGGCCGATGAAAGTTCCCGAACCTCAGCGATGCTCTCTTCACTCCGGTCCCGCAGCCTCTGTGACTCAACTTCGGAGACGGTGACTGATTCCGCAGTCTTGGCCATGTTGGCTTGGATGCCAGCTTCGGCCGCAGCGAGCTGACGCAGGCGGGACGCGACACCGTCACCCTGCTCGCTGTCTCCAGCAAGTTCAAGATCAAGGGTGACCCTGAGAGGCTCGATGATCTGCCGTGCTGACTCAAGCGAAGCCACGAGCGCCGAGATACTGGGGGTTCGGTCCCGGTCCAGGCGCATGCGCTCGGCAAGTGCCGCCATCCGGGTCCTTGCTCCGTCACGCTCGTCAGCCATTCTCGCTGCGATGCGCTCCTCAGCCGCTAGCTCCGCGGCAACCTCCGCGCGCTCAACAGCAACTGGCCCGGCCTGTGGGGACTCCGACCGTGTCTTGATCTGCCAAGCGGCCCGTCGGGACGCCTCATTGGCTTCATCCATGACCTGCTGCGCAGAACGCCTTTCAGTGAGAACCGTCTCGCGTCCAAGCTCAACGGCTTTGAAAGCCGCGTCCTGGTCTGCCAGAGCAACCTGCGCCGTTGCCACCGCCAAACGGGCCTGTTCGGCAACATCAGCGAGACCCTCGCGACGATTGCGTTCCTGAAGGAGTCGGCCGGCCCCACCACCAGGTGCCTGCCTAAGTTCACCTGTCGATGCGGACCAAGCTCGCCCAGTCCTCGTGACCACAACGCCCATGAAGTTGATGTCAACTGACTCGAAGTCCTCAACCAGCCAGCAGTTCGAGAGGAGTACCCGCGCGAGATCCGCCTCTCGGCCATCTCCCTGGACAACATCAGTCAATGCGCGCGCTCCGATACATGGCTTGGCCTCCTGAGAACCAGAGCCCGTCGCACCAGCGATGATCGCCAAGCCGCCATTATCGCCAGTGGAATCCAGTACCGATGAGCCCTCGTCCATGTTCTCAACGACATTGGCACTCAGCCGTCCGCCCAGCGCAGCGGCAACCGCTGCCTCAAGTCCCTGTTCTACTTTGAGTCCGTCGGCGAGGCTGCGCCCACCTGACAGACCGCCTCCGTTCGAACGGAGGAATTCATCAACGGTCGAGAGCTCAGCATCAGCCCGAACCGAGATTGCCCGAGCCTCGTCATGTGCCCTCCGTGCCTGGGTGACCTGCGTTCGCGCCTCAGCAAGCTTGGTCTCAGCAGCTGAAGCCGCATCCTTGAAGCGGTTGAGATCATCGGTGGCAGACGCGACGCGTGCAGTTGCCTGAGCCGCAGATTCCTCAAGCCCTTGCATCTCGCCAGCCCGCTCACGCGAGAGTTCTGAGTCAAGTTCCGCCAAACGGCGACCAAGCTCACCACGGCGAGCAGCCTGGGGATCCTCGGTTCCGGAGCTGGCCAACGCCTCCGCCTGCCCAAGCTCAGCCGTGTCAGCCTGAATCCGATCCTCTACTGCTGCGAGGGAAGATCGGAGCGAAGCGACACGGTCGTCAATTTTCTCAACCGCATTGCGTACTGCCCAAGTCCGTCGGCTCAGATCATCGCGTTCCTTAGCTCGGCCGGCGAGGGCATCCTCAGCCTCGGAGCGCTCCTTGGCGATACGAGCAGACTCAACACCCAGCCGATCGCGCTCCGTGCGGGCGGTCGCTGCAGCGGATTCGGCCTGCGTCAGGTCTGCGGCGCGCTGTCGGAGATCGTCACGACCGAGTGACCAACGGGCCTCAAGTGTTTGCCGTTCAAGGCGGGCGTGAATCTCAGCGGCCTCTGCCTGACGCTTGAGGGGGCGCAGGTGAGCTCGAGCTTCCCGCTCGATATCCAAGGCCCGATCAAGGTTCTCTCTGGTCCGGTCTAGCTTGAGCTGTGCACGCCTGCGGCGACGTCGATGCTTACCCAAACCGGCGGCCTCCTCAATCAGCAGGCGCCGATCTCGAGGCTTGGAAGTAACGATGGCCTCAACTCGGCCCTGACCTACAACCGAGTGCCCTTCTTTGCCGAGGCCACTATCGGAAAGGATTTCGAGGATGTCGCTCATGCGGCAGCGGGCACCGTTGAGTCGATACTCGCCTTCGCCATTCCGGTCGAGTCGCCTAAGGACGGAAACCTCAGCCGAGGGAACCGGGAGCCCACCATCAGCGTTGTCAAAGACAAGCTCCACCTCAGCTGATCGCGCTGCCTGGCGGCCATGTCCTCCTGCGAAAATCACATCCTGCATGGACTGTCCTCGGACAGCAAGTGGCGACTGCTCACCCATCGCCCAGAGGACCGCATCCGTGACATTGGACTTGCCGGAGCCGTTGGGTCCAACTACGACACTGACGCCCGGAGCGAATTCAAGAGCCGTCCGGTCGGGGAACGACTTGAAGCCCTTCATTGAGATTGATTTGAGTCTCATCGGCTCAGCCCTTGCCTTCCATCAGCTCGAGCGCCTCTCCAGCTGCTTCCGCCTCGGCTGCCTTCTTGCTTGGCCCACTGCCGAAGCCGATCACAGTTCCGTCCGGCTCTCGAACTGCTTCCACCTCGAAGGTCGGCTGGTGCGACGGGCCGCTCGGCGGGCCGGCTCGGTAGAAGACGGTCTCCCCCGTCTTGGCGAGCACTTCCTGCAGCATCGACTTGCGATCGACAGGTTCTAGCTCCGCTTGATCCAACTCGGGAGCAAAGGTGGTGATCACTGCTGTCGCAGTCAGTTCGGGGCCGTGGGTTCTCCAACACACGGCAATAATGGCCTCCAGCATGGACGCCAAAGGTTTTCCCGTGTCTACAAGGGTTCTCGCATGAGCTCGAAAGTCCTCTGGGGCGAGCTCGACAGCACGTGCATCGAGCCCGATTCTCTGCGCAACGACCCTCAGGGTTTCGTCTGAAACAACCCTCGCTCGAATCCGCGTCAGAACGCCAGGTCCAAACTCGGCTTGGTCGAAGACGCGGTCCAGATGCTGCGTGATGATCACATCCAGCAGGCTGTCCCCAACAAAGGCAAGGCGCTCGTAGCTCGTACTGCGCGGACGCGACCAAGAGGCATGAGCTGTCGCCCGACGGACTTCCTCCTCGGGGAGCGAGGCAATCAGTTGACTCAGATCCATTAGTGGTCAGGACCCCTGCTCCCCGCCCTGCTCGGCGAGGATCATGTCAACGACCTGTCCAACTGTCTCGATTTCCGCAGCCTTCTCATCGCTGATCTTGATACCGAGCCGGTCCTCGATCTCCTGAAGCAACGTATAGAGATCAAGCGAGTCGGCTTCAAGGTCGTCCCGAAGGTTGCTCGACTCGGCGATCTCGGTCGCGTCGATGCCAAGCTCTTCGGCCAGGTGCTCCCTGACCATGTCGACTGCCTCTCCACGGGTCATCCGGCGCGTGAAACTAGTTGACGACGCGGATGCTGCTCACGAGCCGCGGAGCACGCCAGCGGCGGCAAGTGCAGCGTGGGTCCGCTCAATGGCACCCGAATTGACGGACTCTGCCGCGAGCAAAATTGCCTTGCTGTACCCGCGCGCCCCGAATCTGCCGTGGGGTACAACCGCCACCTTCCTAAGCCCCAAGAGGTGAGCCCCGCCGTGAGCTTCGGGGTCAAGCTGGTCCTTCAAGCCCCCGAGAGCTGGGCGAAGCAGTAGGGCGCCTGCTGCTGCCCGTGGATCCGAGGTCGCCGCGGACCGGATCGCCTCAACAACTGCCGACGAGACGCCTTCCATCAGCTTGAGAGCAACGTTTCCGGTGAACCCATCCGTGACGATGACATCAGCTCTGCCGTCGGCTATACCAACCCCCTCAACATTCCCTACGAAGTGAATCCGCTCATCAGCGGCAAGGAGCGCGTGCGCGGCGATGACCTCGGGCGTCCCCCGTGTTGCCTCCTCGCCATTAGAGAGCAAGGCAACTCTGGGTCGGTCCATCCCAAATACAGCCTCCCCAAAAGCTGCGCCCATGTGAGCGTGTTGAACAAGCCGCTCCACTCTGACCTCTGTGCTGGCGCCCACATCGAGGAGCAGGACGGGAGCGCCGGGGACAGGAACCATCAGGGCTAGGGCTGGCCTGTGAACTCCTGGCTGACGCCGGATGTGTAGAACGCCCGCGGCGAGAGCTGCGCCGGTGGAGCCCCCAGACACAAACGCATCGGCTTCACCAGCAGCGACCGCCCGAGCGGCCTGCACGACAGAAGCCTGTGGAGTTGTCCTAACCGCCGAGGCAGGGTCAGCGGCTTTCGCGATCGAAACAGGTGCATGTCGTACCTCAACTCCTTGAGGCACAGAACCGATCTCCGACTCATCCCCAAAGAGAAGGACACGGATCTGTCCACCTCGCACAGCCTCGGCCGCGCCTGCAGCAACCTCTACCGCTCCTTTGTCGGCTCCTCCAGCGTCAACGGCGACGGTGACCAACTGGGAGTGCTCCGATCAGGAGTTGGTGATTACCTGACGGCCACCGTAGGTGCCGCAGGAGGGACAGACCCGATGGGGAACCCGAGGTGCTCCGCACGAGGTGCAGGAGCTAACCGTTGGAACTGCAGCACGATGCTGAGCGCGACGTTTCGCGGTTCGCGAGTGCGACTGTTTTTGTTTCGGGACTGCCATGGTTTCTGCAGCCTACCAGTGCCGGAGAAAAATCACGGCTCGAGGTCACGAAGGGCCGCCCAGCGGGGGTCCGGTGGCTTCTCGTGAAAGTGGTCCGGGCCAGCAGTGGCGAGCCGAATACCGCACTCCTCACACAGCCCAGGGCAGTTCGAGTGACAGAGGATCGAGCTCGGGAGGTTTAGAACAATCGAGTCGCGCAGCCAGGCGGAGACATCAAGGAGGTCATCGTCGAGGAGATACGGACATTGGAGATCCTCCCCTCCACCCGGACGGCTGGCCTCGCGTGCTTCGACATCCAGATGGGGTGCTGCGGGCGCCAGGCACCTAGTGCAGGGGCCCTCTAGATCAACGCTGGCAGCTAGGCGGAAGGCCCATCCGTCACCGACCGTGCGCGAAAGATCAATCCGGACTGGAACAGGCTGTCCGGTAACTCGGTAGACATTGCCTCCTAGCTCGATCTCCCCGACGTCAGCAGTGAGCTCAATTCGCTTCCCCTCACCGGGGACCAAGAGAAGGGCTCCGAGATCAAACGGTTCATCGGCGGTCGCAGTCATGCTGCGAGAGTAGCCGTCAGAGCTCGATGATTCGGCGACGAAGGATCTTCCCCGTAGCCGTGCGTGGCAATTCGTCCAAGAAAATGATCTCTCTTGGAACCTTGTACCGGGCAAGTTCGGCCTTCACGTGGGCCGTCAAATCCTCGGCAGTTGCCTTGCTCCCGGACTCCAAGACAACGGCTGCTCGCAGCCTCTGACCAAATTCCTCATCCGGTACGCCAACAACAGCAGAGTCCTTGACCGCTTCGTGGGAGTTAAGACAATCCTCAACCTCTTCAGGGAAGACATTCTCGCCGCCGGAGACGATCATGTCGTCGTCACGGCCTTCAACAAAGAGCCGGCCCCCCTCGTCAAACCGACCGACATCACCCGTGCTCATCAGGCCCTTGAGAACTTCCTTGCCCCCGCCGCCTGTGTAGCCCTCAAAAAGCATCTCGTTGCCAACAAAGATTCGCCCACGCTCACCCTCAGCAACCTCTACGCCCTCCTCATCAACGAGCTTTACGGTCACACCGCGTGGCGGCCTGCCAGCACACCCGGGTGCTGCCAGAAGGTCTTCCGGGGTCGCGATCGTCGCCCATGCGACCTCCGTTGACCCGTAGAGGTTGTGGAGCACCGGTCCGTACTGATCCATCGCCCGCGTTCCAAGCTCGGCCGAAAGTGCGGACCCACTTGCCGCGATGATCCTCAGTGTGCCCGAGGCCACTGCCCGCTCAGCCTCTGGTAGGTCGAGGATGCGCTTCAGCATCACGGGAACAACGACAAGCGCGGAGGCGTCAAACCTGTTGATGTCTTCCACAACCTGAGCCGGGTTGAACCTGCGACGCAGAACCATGGTCGAACCCAGCGCGGTCGCAACACTGAGGTGCACAAAACCCCACGAGTGAAAGAGCGGAGCAGCAATGACTGTTACTTCGCCACTTTTGAGCGGGATCTTGTCCAACAGGGATGCCATGTCGAGAATCGAAGGTGGCTTACCGCGCTTGGCACCCTTTGGAGTACCCGTGGTGCCGGAGGTGAGGATCACCGTCCGACCAGGTGAATCTGGAAGCGGTGGCTGAGCCGATGGTGCCGTGGCAACAAGAGAATCGATGCTGTCGCGTCCAGGAGCATCTGCGGCTCCCCAAGCAATCACCTTGGAACCGGCAAGCTCGACACCCGAGACCACGGCATCGAACTCAAGGTCGTAAATCACGGTGGACACACCTTCGCGCTCCACTACACCTTCGACCTGCGGCGCGGCGAACGAGGTGTTGAGGAGTACAAGATCAGCGCCAATCCTCGCGATTGCTCCAACCGAAACAAGGAAGTCGGCCTGATCGCGCAACATCACCCCAACTCCGGATTCGGCTGTTACACCCCGGCTGGCAAGCGCTCGGGCGAGGGCATCAGCACGATCAGAGATCTCACGCCAGGTGTGTACTCCGCGGTCGTCGATTACTGCGAGCGCGTCTGGGTGTCTCACACCCGCTGCGGCAATCGCTGCTGCAGGCGTAGGACCAAACTTCTTTAGAGCTCCCGCCGCCTTAATCGCGCGGTCGGGGCGCTCCAATCCGATCAGCCCAGATGAGCGAAGCGTCGCTATTGCGGCAAAGGTTCCCTGAAGGCGGTCGGAGAGATCACTCATGTCGAGCGAAATCTACAGCCGTGGGACTTCTCGGGACCCACGGTCCCAAGCCACTGATCAGTCTTCGCGGTGATCATCCCGACCGGCAAGCCGATCGCGACCACGCTGAACTGCAGCAATAAATTTGGTGAGGTTGTCCTCAAGGTTGTGCAGAACGTCGTCTGCGTAGTCCTCGGCACCGAGACGAATCTCGCGCTCGCGGGCCCGCGCATCTTCAACGATGTCCTCGGCGGCACGCTCTGCTTCTCGCGTTACCTCCTGCTCGGCAATGAGCTGATCCTGCCGCTCACGTGCCTCAGTAAGAATCCGTTCAGCCTCACGCTTGGCCTCGGCCAACATCTCTTGGCGCTCCTTGACGATCCAGCGGGCTTGCTTGATCTCCTCAGGGATCGTGGCACGCATCTGATCAAGGAGATCGTAGATCTCCTCCTTATCAACGCGCACTTGATCGGTGAGTGGAACCTGCTTGGCGTTGTGGACTAGATCGTCCAGCTTGTCAATCAATACGAGAACATCCATGTGGGCTTCCTTTCGCTGTGGAAAGTGTTGCTGTTTCTAACGGGAAAGTTCTTCCTGCAAGCGTTCTGCCACCCGAGGGGGCACAAGGCCGTCAATTTTCCCGCCGAATGTTGCCAATTCTTTGATGCCGCTCGAGCTAATGAAACTGTACTTGGGGGACGCCATCAGATAAAGAGACTCAATATCGGGAGCTTGGAGCCGATTGAGCTGGTTCATCTCAAACTCATACTCAAAGTCGGAAATCGCTCGCAGACCCTTCACCACGGCCTTGGCCCCACGCTTCTTCGCGAAGTCAACCACCAATGTTGAGAACGGCTCAACGACAACATTCCCGTGATGCGCAGTGGCCTCCTGAATGAAGGCGATCCGCTCATCAATTCCAAACAGGGCCTTTGACTTACGGACGGAGAGGTTCACCACAGCAACAACCACCTCGTCGAAAATCGCCGACGCCCGCTCAATTACATCCAGATGCCCGTTCGTTACGGGATCGTAGGAACCTGGGCAGATCGCTATGCGGTTGTCAGGTGCCATGGACTCGAATTAGGGTATCGCCGTAGCGCTTCTCGCGCACAAGCGGGAGGTCAACCTCCATCGGGTTCTTGAACCCGCTCTCACAGACGACTGTGGCCCGATCAGCCAAAACGGGTGTCAAGAAGCCGGCTAGGTCGGCGCCCACCTCCCCTACGGCGGCCCACGGTGGGTCGACGATGGCAACATCAAACAGCTCTTCCCTCTTGGCCAGCACCTCAAGCGCTTTGCGCCAATCTGACCTGATCACCCTGGCCTGATCACCAAGACTCAACGCATTGATGTTGGCCTCGATACACGCGATAGCCATATGCGAGTTGTCAACTAGGACAGCGTCCAGCGCTCCCCTCGATACAGCCTCAAGTCCGAATGCCCCCGAGCCGGAGAAGAGATCAAGCACCCGGAGTCCGTCTAGGTCCCCCAAGCTTGAGAAGACGGCTTCACGAACCCGCTCGCCCGTGGGGCGGGTAGCCGTCCCTGCCGGTATCTGGATTCTGCGACCACCATGAGTTCCAGCAACAATCCTCAAGCTCGCCAACTCAGGCCACGATCCTGTCCGCCGAAAGCTCAGGCTCGGGCTCCGACACAAGCATTCCAAGCAGTGCGTACTTAGGAGTCAGGAGATCAGGATCGGTCGCAAGGATCTCCTTGGCAACCTTGTTGGCCTGTTCAAGAATCTCAAGGTCAGCAGGAAGTGAGGCGGCCTTCAGCCGGGGCAAGCCGGATTGTCTGACCCCAGTCAGTTCGCCTTCGCCCCTAAGTTCCAGATCCAGCTCGGCAAGCACAAAGCCATCAGAGCTCTCCTCCATCGCCACGAGCCTCCGAGCTGCTTTGGAGCCACACAGCAGACACACCCCACCAGCGGATCCACGACCCACTCGGCCCCGAAGCTGGTGCAGCTGGGCAAGCCCAAACCGCTCTGCGTTCTCAACCATCATCACTGTCGCCTCGGGTACATCGACACCAACCTCGATAACAGTCGTCGAAACGAGAACTTCAGTGTCGCCATCCGAGAACGCCTCCATCGCCAGCTCCTTCTCAGCTGAGCTCATCCTCCCGTGGAGCAAGCCGAGGCGGAGGCCCTTCAGCGGGCCCTCCCTCAGCCGGTCGTACTCCTCAGTAGCAGCACTCGCCTCAAGGGCCTCGGAAGCCTCAACAAGTGGACAAACCACAAACACGCGGCCACCAGCGGCAACTTCCTCGCGGATTCGCTCGTAGGCGCGGGCCCTCGCAGGGGCGCCTTCGACAATGTGCGTGGCCACAGGCTGCCTGCCCGACGGAAGCTCACGGATAGCGAGGGTCTGCAAGTCACCATAGGCAGCAAGTGCCAGCGTCCGCGGAATCGGTGTTGCTGTCATGTGCAGCACATGTGGCTGCTTACCCTCGGGGCCCTTGGATGAGAGGCGCTCCCGCTGTCGCACGCCGAAGCGATGCTGCTCGTCCACAACACAGAGCGCAAGTCGGGCTGGCCTCACGTCCGGCTCAAGGAGTGCGTGTGTACCGATCAGAATCGAAAGCTCTCCAGTCTCGAAGCGGTCTAGGGTCTCCCGGCGTTGGGCAGCCGAAGTGGAACCGGTCAGGAGCGAGAACGAGACCGGAGTCCCTCCAAGAAGCCCCTCAAGGCTTCTGAGATGTTGACTCGCGAGAGTCTCGGTGGGCGCCATCAGCATCCCTTGATGCCCAGACTCCACCGCCCTAAGGAGTCCGTGCAGGGCGACCACAGTCTTTCCGGAACCGACCTCTCCCATCAGGAGCCGAGTCATCGGTGTCTCACTTGCGAGCTCAGCCGTGATGGTCTCCACCGCTGCGAGTTGGTCGCCAGTCAGACTGAACGGAAGAGAGGCAACCCAGTCTGTGGTTAGCCCTTTGTCGCCAGCCACGACGGGCGCGGGTAAAGCACCAGCCTTGTGCACCCGCCGACCCAGAAGATCCAGCTGCAGCCCAAGTAACTCATCAAACGCCAATCTGCGGCGAGCAACCTCATAGTCGGCCTCGGTCCGGGGAAAGTGAATCGCGTCAATCGCAGCAGGCCGATCCGGCATTCCAAGCGACACAAGAAGACCAGCCCAGAGTGGCTCGGTGATGTCGGCAACTGCCGTCCGCGCCGCAGCGACAAGTTCCCTGAGCTTGCGTGGGGGCAGACCGTCGGAGGCAGGATGGACTGGCACAATTCCAGTTGTCACCTCCGAAGCACCAGCTCCCCCTCCCTCGTGCTCGACCACACGAAACCTCGCCTTTCCCTCATAGCGACCGTGGAGCACAAGGCGCTGGCCAGCCTTGAGATACCGGCCCACCCAAGGCTGGTTGAACCAAACTGCCTCAAGCGGTCCTGTGTGGTCTGCCACAGTGGCCACGGTCAAGATGAGGCCGTTCCGCTTCCAGGCACGGCGGGTCTCAACCGAACGGACCTCAACTTCGATGGTTGCGTCCTGCCCCGACTTCAGCTCGCCAATTGACAGCACCTCACCACGATCCTCGTGCCGGTGGGGAAAATGACCAAGAAGGTCTCCCACCGAGCCTAAGCCCAGCGCCTCAGCGCCCTTCATGGCTTTGGGCCCTTTGACGCCAATGGGGAGCTCAAGCTGCTGTGGTCGCGGCGAGCGCCACGGAGCGCCCAGCAGCTGGGCTGAGTCAAGCGCCTCAGTCGAGGCGAATGCGTAGGGAGGTTTGATGTCCTTCACTGCCCTTCGGGAACTTAGTCTGCCGAGACCGGCGGTCGGCAGATCAGCTACTCGACGGTAAGGAGGAGCCACCAGCCCGGATGATCCGCGCGAAGATGCTCCACCTCAGGAAACCGGGACTCGACTGTTCCCTTGAGTGTGTCGCCAAAAGGAGAGCCAGAACCCTCAATCAGAGTGACGATCTCAGCCTCGGCCGGCAGCGCTGCAAGCACCCCGTTGAGAGCGGCGTCGGCCTTCCCCCAACTAACAAGCTCGCCACCGACAAAGCCAACCGCATCACCAGTCACGTACCTGCCCTGGGGATCATCCTTCTCTGCTGGAGCAACCCCAGCACCCGTAACGGCAGCAAGTGCCCCGCGTAACGAAACAGCGTTCTCGGCCGCAGAAGAAGCGGTGTAGTGGTGGTGCAGAACGGCGAGTCCCTCTTGGACGCTGGCGGTTTCCACTACCTCAACAACCCGCCCACTCAGCTCAGCAGCCTTGTCCGCAGCCGGCGTGACATTCGCCGACCCAGTGAGGATCACGAGTTCCTCCACTGGAGCCGCATGAATCGCGTCAAGGATCTCCTCAGTCGATGGATTCAACGAGGCCCCTCCATCCAGAACCACAACAGAGGTATCCAATTCGAAAAGGGTCTTCATCGACTCACCAGCGACGACAGCCAACACGAGGGAGCGGGCATCACGGAGTCTTCGAGTGCGCGCGTCGATCTGGGCAAACATGTCTGCCACCTCAATGTCACGGATCTCTCCCTTGCCATCGAATAAGGCCTCAACAGCCGCCCGGTCATTGGAGTGAACATGCACTCGCAGAACGGAACCGGTCCTACTGCCGACGACCATCAGGCTGTCACCGAGCTGCTCCAGCTCAGGAATGAAGGCCTCGCGGTCAAGGCCCTCGCCGACCACGGCGAAGTTGACGCAGTACTGGAACGTTGAGGAGGCATGGGACGCGGCACGCGGCTTCTCGCGCGGGGCCGTGTGCCGGTGAACCTCTGGGGCTATCCCACCTTTGAGGGCAGCCACGATGCCAGCGAAAATAACAACTAAGCCATACCCACCCGCGTCGGCAGTGACACCGAACTCATTCAGCTCAGGCAGAAGTTCGGGGCCGCGGCGCACGGAAGCATCGCCTTCTGAAACGGCCGCCTCGAGTGAGGTTGCCAATGCCGCGTTCTGAGTTGTCTCGTCAACATCATCAGGAAGCGCCGGGGTCCCCTCATCCACTATGGATAGGAGGCGCTTGGCCATGTCATCCATCACGGTGAGGATCGTCCCCTCCCGCGGTTCGGTAACAGAACGCCTGGCCTGTTCTGAGGCCCTGTTCATTGCCTGGGCAAGCATCAGTGCATCAACCGGCTTGTCGTCGTCGATCATCACCTCAGCAGCTCCATGGATCAGCTGGGAAAGGATGACGCCACTGTTGCCACGCCCCCCAAGAAGAGCAGCGTTGGTGACAGCGTCAACAATCTCTGCACGGCCGACGGAGTCCAATGATCCGTCACCTTGCTTGGTGATCAGCAGATCTAGCTCGGCAACAACGCTCTGGAGGGTGCGGACCATGTTGTCGCCCGTGTCCCCGTCGGCAACTGGAAAGACATTGAGGTCATTGATCTCCTCGCGGCGCGAGTCAAGCTCAATAAGCGCAGCCGCGACGACAGTTCTGAAGCGGCTAAGCGAGTTGTCCTGGTTGGACACTCGACTCAAGAGAAAGGCCCGCTAACGGGCTTTGGTGACCTTGCCGGCCTTCAGGCAGCGCGTGCAGACGTGGACTCTGCGAGGAGTTCCACCGTCATTGATCCGGACACGCTGAAGATTTGCGTCGAAGCGTCGACGAGTTGCGCGCATGGAGTGGCTGCGGCTATTTCCGAAGGCAGGGCCCTTCGAGCAGACGTGACATATACGTGCCATAGACCAACAGCATACATAGGACAGCACTCCGGAGGGAGTGCGACTCCTACTAGACGCTGAGCTGGCGCTTGATCTCAAGCTGAGCGAGAACCGCACCAGCTGCGTGCCTACCGCTGTCCCGTTTGTCTCCACCGGATCGGGCAAGCGCCTGATCCAAGGTGTCGACTGTAAGGACTCCAAAACCGACGGGGACACCAGTATCAAGACCGACCTGAAGGATGCCGCGGGCTGCCTCAGAGCAGACATAGTCGTAGTGATCGGTCTCTCCCCTAATGACAGCGCCGACACAGACAATTCCGTCAAATCGGCCTGTCAGAGCTATCTGACGGGCTGCAAACGGAAGCTCAAAGGCCCCCGGGACCCGGAAGTGCTCGATCGAACTCGTGCCCGACTCGCTCAGTTCGGCGCTCGCGCCCGCAATCAGCCGATCCGCAAGATCTCCATAGAAGTCAGCTGCCACAACAGCAAAAGCAGGCTCGGACAGACTCACTCTTGCTCCGCTTCACTCACGGAAGACGACGGATCCGAGGAGCCCGGCATGTCGTCGTCAAGAGCAAGTCCTTGGTGATGGAGAATGTGACCCATCCGCTCCTCCTTGGCACGTAGATATGCCTCGTTGTGCGGGTTTGGCGTGGAGATAATCGGCACCTGGTCACTTACTGAGAGCCCGTAACCCTCAAGCCCAATGATCTTCTTCGGATTGTTTGTCAGAATCCGGATGCTGCTCAAGCCCAAGTCCGTGAGGATCTGAGCGCCGATGCCATAGTCACGCAGGTCGGCTGGGAGCCCCAACTTGAGGTTGGCTTCCACCGTGTCAAAGCCCTCTTCCTGAAGCTTGTAGGCCTTCAACTTGTTGAGCAGTCCAATGCCGCGCCCTTCCTGGCTGAGGTAGAGCAAGACACCGCTGCCTTCCTGCTCAATCATGGTAAGAGCGGACTCAAGCTGCTCGCCGCAATCACAGCGAAGGGAGTGAAACACATCACCAGTAAGGCACTCAGAGTGAACCCGGACCAGAACATCTGACTTGCCAGCCACATCGCCCTTAACCATCGCAACATGATGCTTGCCATCAACCTGAGACCGGTAGCCCACGCATGTGAAGTCGCCGAATCCTGTTGGCAGTGCGGTTGAGACAACCCTGTCGACAAGGCGATCATTCTGACGGCGGTAAGCGATCAGGTCCTGGATCGTGATCATCTTCAAACCGTGACGGTCCTTGTAGCCGATCAGGTCACTGACCCGTGCCATTGAGCCGTCGTCATTGACGATCTCGCAGATCACGCCGGATGGATGCAGTCCCGCCAGCCGCGCCAGATCAACCGAGGCCTCGGTGTGCCCTGCACGTTGCAGCACTCCCCCAGCCCTCGACTTAAGAGGGAACAGGTGACCGCCGTGGATCAGGTCTGAAGGACGAGTGTCAGCCGCGATGGCAACTTGAATGGTGTGCGCCCGCTCGGCTGGAGAAATGCCGGTTGTGGTGCCCTCCTTCGCGTCAATCGCGATCGTGAAGGCTGTCTTCATGGGGTCCTCGTTCTTGGCCGCCTGAAGCGGCAGGCCGAGTTCGTCACAGCGCTCAGGAGTTAGAGCGAGACAGACCAGCCCTCGAGCTTCACGGATCATGAAGTTGATCGCTTCAGACGTGGCGAACTGGGCTGCTAGGACGAGGTCGCCCTCGTTCTCACGGTCCTCGTCGTCACAGACGATGACCATCTTTCCTTGGCGGATGTCTTCAACAGCATCCTCGATGGATGCGAATGGGTTCTCGTGCTGTGGTTCGGTCATTTGGTTGTACTCAATCTCTCTACGTATTTCGCAAGGATGTCGACTTCAAGATTTACGCGCATTCCCGGCACTGCCTGCCCGATCCTCGTGCGCTCCTGTGTTTCGGGAATCAGCCAGACATCAAAACCATCTTCGTGGACTTCGGCAAGTGTCAGTGACACGCCATCAACAGCAATGGACCCCTTCGGAACCATGTACCGCAGAAGATCAACGTTGCACCCAACTGTAACCACCAGCGCGTTTCCATCCCTGCGGGTGGCTGAAACAGCCCCGACACCGTCAACATGGCCCTGGACAATGTGTCCTCCCAGACGGCCATCAGCACGGACCGCCCGTTCCAAGTTGACGACCGACCCGACTTCCAAGTCGCCAAGCGAGCTGCGTTCCAGAGTGACACCCATTGCGTCAGCGGAGAAGACCCCGGCACTGGGATCTACTGCGGTGAGACAGACACCGTTGACGGCGACCGAGTCACCGGCGACGAGTTCGTCAACAAACCCCGCCTCGATTACCAACCGAGCGCCACCCTCTGCTGAGGCCTCGCGTTCCTTGATCCGTCCAAGTTCCTCAATCAGTCCTGTGAACATTTCACCACTCCCGGAGTCTGCTGGTGAGCAGAAGATCGTCGCCAACACGGGTCACATCGGGGGTGGGAACACGGAGCGCCTCAGCGACTGTCTCACTGCCGCGGCCCTCAAAAGGATCCCGGGCAGCGTGTGCGCCAATCAAGACCGGAGCGAGAAAGATCCTCAGTTCGTCAACTTCCCCGGCGTCGAGAAACGCGCCTGCGAGCTTGGGCCCACCCTCTAGGAGAACTGAGGTGATCCCGAGTTCCCCAAGTTGCTCAAGGGCAGACTCCACCCGGGCGGCCTCATTCTCGCCCGTAGCTACGAGCACATCCACACCTGACGCCTCAAGAGCATCAACCTCAGCCCGCTGCGCTCCCCTGTCGACAACGACGGTCACCGGTGGTGACTCAGGCTCGGCAACCAGCTGAGAATCAAGTGGGAGCCGTGCCGAAGCATCGAAGACCACCCTGCGCGGCTGAGTCAGCGTGCCATCACCGCGGGCCGTCAGCCTTGGGTCATCAGTCAGTGCCGTCCCAATGCCCACTGCTACCGCGTCAACCTCGGACCTCCACTGATGGACGAGCGCGCGACTCTCCTCGCCACTAATCCACTTGGAGTCGCCTGAGGACGATGCGACTTTCCCGTCCAGTGAAGCCGCAAACTTGGCTAGAACCCACGGACGCCCAGTCCGGGCGTGCTTGCGGAATGGCTGGTTCATGCCTGTTGCTCGCTGCCGGATTTCACCCTCAGCCATCTCAACTTCGATGCCCTCATCGCGGAGCATGCCGAGGCTGCGGCCATTGGCCTTCTCGCTTGGATCATCTGAGGCAATTACAACCCGCGCGATTCCCGCTGCAGTTATGGCTTCACTACATGGAGGCGTTCGACCCTGATGACAGCAGGGCTCGAGGGAGACATACATCGTTGCTCCCCGAGTCGCCGCGGGACCGCCAGCCGCGGTGATCGCGGCAACTTCAGCATGGTCCCCGCCAAGCTCTGCGTGCCAGCCCTCACCAATGACCGCACCGTTGAGAACCACAAGGGCACCTACAAGAGGATTCGGGCTTACTCGCCCGCGGCCGCGCTCCGCGAGCTGCAGCGCACGGTCGAGATATTCAAGGTCTGTCGGTGCCAGGGCGGACATTGCTCTTTCGAGGATACGCGGCTTTGGCCCCCAGCCCGGGGCGGGATGGCTCCGGTCAGCAGCGCACCATGACGCCCGGGTGGCCCCAACGCCCGCATCCATAGGTATTCTCGCGCCGCGGGACCAAACAGGACACCGCACAATTTCACTATGAAACTCATCATCCAGATTCCCTGCTTCAACGAGGAAGACACTCTCGCCGAGACACTCGCTGATCTACCGCGTTCCGTTCCAGGAATTGACACCGTCGAATGGCTTGTTATTGATGACGGATCAACCGACCGCACGATCGAGGTCGCACGCGCAGGTGGCGTTGACCACATCGTCAAGTTCACTGCTAACAAAGGACTTGCGGCTGGGTTCCAAGCAGGACTGGACGCCTCGCTCAAGCTCGGCGCAGACGTGGTTGTCAACACCGATGCCGACAACCAGTACAACGGCGGCGACATTGTCAAGCTTGTCGCCCCCATCGTCGCCGGCGATGCCGACATGGTTGTCGGGGATCGGCAAGTTCACACAATCCAGCATTTCTCGCCGCTCAAGATCCAGCTGCAGCGCCTCGGGTCTTGGGTAGTCCGGCAGGCCTCGCGGACTGAAGTCGCCGACACAACCTCAGGGTTCCGTGCATACAACCGCGAGGCCGCCCTTCAGCTTGTCGTGGTGTCACGATTCACCTACACGCTCGAGACGATCATTCAAGCTGGCAACCAGGATCTCGCAGTCATGGATGTCCCAATCCGGACCAACGAGAAGACCCGTGAGTCACGTCTCTTCCCATCAATGTGGGCGTATGTTCGCCGCAACTCAATTTCGATCTTCCGGATCTACGCCCAGTACCACCCACTGAAGATCTTCTGGGGCCTTTCAATCCTCCTTGGTATCGGAGCTCTCGCTCTCTGGATCCGGTTCTCGATCGCACTGATCGACGGTCAAGGCAGCGGGCATGTCCAGTCCCTCATTCTCGGAGCCGTTCTCTTCAACACCGCCGCGCTGATGGCTGCGCTCGGCGTAATCGGAGATCTCCTTGCAGCCCAGCGAGTCATCTCAGTTAGAACCCTCGACCGGGTCAGGCGCATCGAGCTCAAGCTTGGCGTTGCCCCATCCCACTACCACCCAGCGCAGGAGGCCCGGACCCCTGAGGTCGAAGGCCATGAAAGGATCACCCCCGCATGACTCACGAGCACGAAGAGGTACCAACAGGCAACACGTTCGACAAGTACGGGTCAACAAACCCCTTTGTTAAGCGTCTGATGAGCGGGTTCGAGGGCAACCTTGATGAGCTCTTCAAGCAGGCCGCTCCGAAGTCCATCCTTGATGTGGGCTGCGGCGAAGGTGTCCTCACCGAGCAGTGGGCCGACCAGATCAGCGGCGGACGGATTGTTGGCGTTGACCTAGACGACGCCAAGCTCAAGGCCGAATGGGCCAAGCGCCAGCGCGGCAACCTTGAGTATGTGACAGTCGAACCCGGGAACCTTCCCTTTGCTGACGGCGAGTTTGACCTTGCGACCGCAATTGAGGTTCTGGAGCACGTCCCAGACCCAGAGCACACCGTGGCTGAAATGGCTCGCTGCTCCTCAGGACACATTCTCGTCTCAGTTCCACGCGAGCCACTCTGGAGGATCGTCAACTGCGCCCGCGGGAAGTACCTGACTAGCCTTGGTAACACCCCAGGCCACGTCAATCACTGGTCCAAGCGTTCGTTTGTCAAGATGCTCGCCCAGCACGGCGAAGTGACCGAAGCACGGTCACCGTTCCCCTGGACGATGCTTCTCGTCCGCCGCTAGACATGGCTGATGCCAAAGCGAGCGAACGCTCGTATGGGGCGAGCGCGAAGGTTCTATCCATCGGGATTGCCTCGACGGGAATCGTCACCTTTGGCTACTTCACAGTTGCCAGCCATGCGCTCGATGGCGGCCCCGGCTACGACCGAGTAGCGCTGCTCTGGAGCATCCTCTTTGTCATCGTCTCAGTGATCTACAGGCCGATTGAGCAGCTTCTCTCTCGGACAATCGCTGACCGCAGGGCGAGGGGATTGGAGGGTCACCCTCTGAGAGTTCCCATGTTGATCCAAGCCGGATTTGCCGCAACCTTCCTCGCTGTAGCACTCCCCCTCAAGGACAGCATCATCAACGGAGTCTTCAGCGGATCCGAAACGACATATTGGATTCTTGTCGGCTCAACCCTCGCCTACGCGGCCTCCTACTTTGCAAGAGGATGGCTGGCCGGGCACGACAGGTTTGGGCTCTACGGCCTGCTGGTGTTCGTGGAATCGGTCGCCCGATTCCTCTTTGCGCTTGCCGTTGTCGTGGGCATTGCCGACGGGGAGAATGTTGTCGCCCTCGGTATCTTCGCCGCCCCCTGCGTATCGCTCTTAGTGGTGCCAGCAGCATTCGCTCGCAAGAACGCTGACACCCCCCACGACCCAGCCGCATCAATCGTCCCAGCGGTTGATGCTGCGATCGAAGGCGGACCTGGTGCCGAGGCAGCAGAGGAAGCCGCCGGTGACCTTTCCCTGCGTCGTGGAGCCGGTTTTGCAGCCGCAGTCTTCGGAGTAATGCTTGCCGAACAGGCCCTCCTCAACGGGGCAGTCATTGCCGTTGCTGCGACCGCGGCTGGGACTGTGGCGGCTGGACTCGTGTTCAACGCCCTCCTGATCGCCCGCGCGCCACTTCAGCTCTTCCAGGCAATCCAGACCTCACTGCTCCCCCACCTAGCCGGCCTTGAGGCGACAGGCGGTCATGAAGCATTCAAGCGAGCCATCGCTAAGACAATCGGCGCCATCGCCATCTTCACGGCGGCGGTAGCCGTCATGTTCCTTGCTGCCGGTCCGTGGATCATGTCGGTTCTCTTCGCAGGTGGACACGGTGCCTATGACCGAATCGGTCTAGCCGTCGTCGCGATCGGAATGGGATTCCATCTAGCGGCAGGCACCCTCAACCAAGCTGCGCTCGCCCGAGGCCACGCGAAGCTCGCCGCGTTTGCGTGGCTCCTAGCGGCAGCACTCTTCATCGCCTGGTGTGCCGCGTCTGTCATGCCCGACCCGGTTCACCGTGCTGAAGCAGGGTACGCCGGCGGCACACTAATTCTCGTAGTCCTCCTAACTGCGGTCTACCGCAGACCGCGTGAGGAATCAGCCCCGCTGTCGACTGATCAGCTAGCGCCAGCAGCGGCTGCAATAGCCGAGTAGGCCGCTGGGACATCTGGCTTGGAGAAGATCGCCGAGCCAGCAACAAGCAACCGCGCTCCAGCTTCTACAACCAGCGGTGCGGTCGCTGCGTCAATGCCGCCGTCGACCTCGATCGCGATCTCGGGCCCTAACAGATCCTTGAGGCGCGCGATTCGCTCGACAGTCCCCTCAATGAACTTCTGACCGCCCCAGCCCGGATTGACACTCATCACAAGCGCCAGGTCCAATAGGTCCCCTACCTCGGCGAGCACCTCCACGGGTGTCCCGGGGCAGATCGCAACGCCCGCCAGTACCCCAGCCTCGCGAATGGCACCAAGCGTGCGGTGCAAGTGCAGGTCCGCCTCATAGTGAACAACGATTGTGTCAGCACCAGCTGCAGCAAAAGCCTCGATCTGCCGGTCTGGGTTTTCGATCATCAGGTGGACATCGAGAACCCCTCCGTGCTCCTTGACCTGACTCGCGAGGGCCTCCACAACAATTGGCCCCATTGTGATCGGCGGGACAAACTGTCCGTCCATGACATCGATGTGGATGACGCGAGCGCCAGCATCAAGCACTGTTTGCACCTGCGAGCCCAGCGTGGCGAAGTCGGCTGAGAGAATCGACGGAGCAATGCGGATATCAGATGGAAGTGTCTTCATTGTCAAACCTCTTTCAGCATGCTCACACCGCAGTGATTGCATTGCATTGGCCCCCCAGAGCTCATACGCGCGATCGTGGAGTGATTTCCACACCCGGGGCAAACAGATGTCAGTTCGTAGCGTCTCAGACAGTAGACGCACCTGTACCTGCCCGGCGTGGCAGCCGGTCGCAACCAAGGCTCAGAGCAACCGGGACAAACCGGTCCTAAATCGGATGCCTTCCCAGAGCTTTCATCAGCCATGGGGCGATCATGCCTGATCACGAGGATGTCCTCTGGGGCTGGTGCTGGTCGGTCAGCTAGGGCCGAGTTCGGGCCGGCCGCGCAACCAGTCGGAAGATGTCATCTCTCGTCCACCAGATGGAGTCAGCCGAGTAACCCGGAGCGCCCCACTGGAGAAGCCGACGAGGAGATCGCCATCCTGCTCCTCAAAGACTCCCTGCGAAGGTCCGTCCTGTTCGGCCGACGCCTCCCGTACTCCCACAAAGTCGCCGGAGGGAAGCTCAAGCCGGGCACCGATGTGGGGAAACAGGGCTCGAACCACTCGGGCGGCGTCCTCAGCATTCCCACTAGTACCCAAGAGCCTGTCCTGAGCCTCAATCCGCTCCGCGTAGGTCAACCCCTCGGTTGGCTGGTCAACGAAGCTCAGCGAGCCCTCACGGGCCGCTGCGAGACTGGCCCCAAGCATCCTTGCGCCGAGCTCAATCAGTCGGGCCGAAAGAGAGGCAAAGTCCTCAACGGGAGTAACAGTCAGCGACTCCTGGGCCGCCATCGGGCCAGCGTCGAGGGCCTCTACAAGCTGGATGATCGAGACGCCTGTCTCGTCATCGCCAGCCATCAGCGCGCGCTCAATGGGCGCAGCTCCCCGCCACCGTGGCAGGAGCGACGGGTGGAGGTTAAGAATCGGTCGCGCAGACAGCAGCGGTTCCTTGATGATTGCTCCGTAGGCACACAGCGCTAGGGCCGGCGGATCAATGGCATCTATCGCAGCAAGCACCGACGCATCCCCAATGTCCTCAGGCTGAATGAAGTCAATCCCCAGCTCAGCTGCTGCAACAGCAACCGGAGGCGGGGAGAGCTGCCGCCCGCGGCCCTTTGCGGAGTCGGGCCTAGTGATCACAAGACTTGGAGCTTCACTGGTGCCCACCATCGCGGTCAAGACGCCAGCAGCAAAAGCGTCTGTCCCGATAAAGACTCCGGTCATGGCCCGACTAGCTGGGAAGCGCGTTCCCTCAAGAACTCAAGAGCCTCACGGCGCTCTTCACGCTCAGCGTGATCGACGATCATTACTCCCTCAAGGTGGTCGTACTCATGCTGAATCACACGGGCCTCAAAGCCTTCGGCAACTATCTCAACGGCCTCGCCCATGAGATTCACAGCCTCCACCTTGATGCTGATCGGTCGCGGTACCGCAACAACCACTGCCCCTAGGCTAAGGCAGCCCTCAAGCTCAATGTCCTGTTCATCGCTGCTCCATGTGATCTGCGGATTGATGACAGCCGTCGCGGGCCCCTCGCGTTCAACGCGGTAGATGAAAAGGCGTGCGAGAGACCCAACCTGAGGGGCCGCAAGACCAGCACCAGGGGCGTCCTCCATGATCTGGGTCATCCGTGCGATCTGGTCTTGAAGATCCTGTCCAAAATCGGTTACCTGATTGGTCTGGGAACGAAGGATTGGGTCTCCCCACTGGCGAACTTCAAGCAAGGCACGCTTGCGCCGGCCAAACGCCTCGTCGCTCATGCCCTCGGGGCGTTCTGGGTCGATCTCAATGGCCATAAGGGGATTCTAGCCCGCGTCGACTTCGGTGCCAATAACAACCGCTGACTTTGACGCGTCAGCGGCGTGAGCCGAAATAGCCGAGTCAACAGCCGCAACTAGCCGCTCCCGGTCTGGGGACCGGGCAACAAGCTGCCTTCGCTCGCGACCTTTCAGCCTGAACAGGGGTGCGGGGCCGAGCACTTCAATCCCCGTCGCCTCGATGTGCTCAACCAAGCCGTCCGCAATCCGATCTAACGCATCAACATCCGCTGAGCCACAGAACACCCGTACAAGGGCGACGGCCGGCGGGTAGCCCAGCCCATCGCGGCGCTCAAGCTCAAGCTCAAGGAACCCATCGGAATCATGCTTGGCCGCAAGTTGGAGAACATCCACCTCTGGTGAAGTTGTTTGCACCAAGACCGTTCCCCCCTTTGCTCCCCGTCCTGCACGGCCAGCAAGCTGGGTAACAAGCTGGAAAGTGCGTTCCTCGCTCCGGAAGTCCGGAAAACGCAGGGTCGAGTCCGCGTCGAGCACAAGCCCAAGGGTCACATCCGGAAAGTCATGTCCCTTGGCAACCATCTGAGTGCCGACAAGGACCCCCGCTGGCGCGCGCTGAAATTCGCCGAGGATCCGCTCAGCCTCACCCTTGCCAGAGGCGGCATCAGCATCCAACCGGAAAATTGGGAAGGACTCGTCTCCAAGAATGCGACGTAGCTCGTCCTCAATTCGCTCAGTCCCCGCCCCGTGCCGGGAAATGGATGTCGACCCACAGTCCGAGCACTTAGTGGGGAACGCCTCACTATGGCCACAGTGGTGGCAGGTAATCCTGTTCTCACTGCGATGCAGCACGAGGGAGACGTCGCACTGGGGACACTTCCAAACACGCCCGCAGTCCTGACACGCGAGAAAGTTGGACCAACCCCGCCTGTTGAGCAGAACAATCGCCTTGGTCCGCTCCGCCCTAACAACTCCCAGAGCCTCAACGGCTTTGGGGTGAAGCACTCCCTTGACGCCCTTCATGTCAAGGAGCTCTACCGGCGGCAACTGGGCCCCGTCTGCACGATGGTCAAGGCGAAGCCGGGCAAGCCGCCTAACGCTCTCTGGTCGTGGCGTGGCGCTGCCAGCAACGAGGACGGCCCCCCAGTGCTCTGACCTCCATGACGCCAACTCGCGTGCGTCATAGCCAGGATCGCCATCGTTTCGATACGAGGACTCATGCTCCTCATCCACGATGACAAGCCCAAGCTTGTCTATTGGCGCAAACACAGCTGACCGCGGACCAACACACACTCTGGCCTCCCCGGATCGAAGCCGCGACCATTCGTCGAATCTCTCTCCCATCGACAGTCCTGAATGCAGAACAGCAACAGTGTCACCCAGCCTTGCCGTGAACCGGGCCACAGCTTGCGGGGTCAACGCGATTTCAGGAACAAGAACGATCACACCCCTTCCTTGCTCAAGCGCCCGCTCCGCGGCATGAATGTAGACCTCAGTTTTGCCAGAACCAGTAATGCCGTGAAGGAGGAAGCCGGCGGGCGTTCCAACACTGTCCAAGGCCTCCAGAATTGGATCAAGCGCTGCCAGCTGCTCACCGTTAAGTGCTGGCGAGACCAGACCAGCGTCCATCGTCGAAGGGGCTGGACGACGGCTTAGTTGATCCGACCTGACCACAACAAGGCCTCGTTTCTCAAGTCTCCTCAGCCCCTGATGCCCAAGCGAGGAGTCCGACGCCCGCAGCGGCCCAGCCTCCAGCTCGGCTAGCCCTAGCCGTTGGCCTTCGGTCAGACGCCCGTCACCTCCAAGCGCAGCACTCCCCGCGCCAGTGATCTCCGCCACAAGTGTCTCTCGCGCTCGAACCCCAGAACTTGCCCCAGGCGGTGAAACAAGCGCGAGTGCTCGAGCAGGCGTGGAGCAGTAAGCGCCAGCCATCCACAGAGCCATCGCGACGAGGTCCTCAGGAATAGACGGCTCAACGATCTTGGTCGGCTTCGCCAAACGCGACTCGGGGAGTTCCGACTGACCCGTAACTTCTGTGACAACCGCTTCAAGCTTGCGCCCCGCGAACGGAACGGAGAGACGGGTCCCGACGACTACATCGGGGAAACCATCAGGAAGCAGATAGTCAAACGGACCCCTGAGGGCCCGGGCCGCCGTAAGCGGCTCGACCCGGGCGATTCTCAAGAGATCAGGTGCGACTTCGTCGCGCTAGTTTGGCGATCAGAGACCGGCAGCTTCGCGAAGCGCGTCTGCCTTATCGGTCTCTTCCCAGCTGAAGCCGTCTCGACCAAAATGGCCGTAGGCAGCAGTCGGGGAGTAGATCGGACGGTGTAGATCAAGGCTGCGGCGGAACGCACCTGGGCGAAGGTCAAAGTGCTCATCCACTAGATCCTGAATGCGGCCGCGGCCGATCTTCTCAGTACCGAACGTTTCAACCATGACCGAGACAGGCCGTGCCACACCAATTGCGTAAGCAACCTGAACCTCAGCGCGCTCTGCAAGGCCTGCAGCAACAAGGTTCTTGGCCACATGTCGAGCTGCATAGGCAGCTGAGCGGTCAACCTTTGATGGGTCCTTACCGGAGAATGCTCCGCCACCGTGGCGGGCCATGCCTCCATAAGTGTCAACAATGATCTTGCGACCGGTGAGGCCGCAATCGCCGACTGGACCACCGACAACGAAGATGCCGGTTGGGTTGACGAGAAGGCTGTCCTTAACCTCGGCTTCATTGAACGGAACCTCTTCCTCCTGGAGTACCGGGAGAATGACATTGGTCCAAAGCTCTTCCTGAATCTGCTCGCGATCAACCTCGGGGCCGTGCTGTGTTGAGACGAGAACCTTCTCAACCTCAACTGGCCGTCCGTTGTCGTAGCGGACCGAAACCTGAGTCTTGCCGTCTGGGCGCAGGTAGGAGAGGGTTCCATCCTTACGTACCTTTGTCAGGCGCTCTGCAAGTCGGTGGGCAAGATGGATTGGGACGGGCATCAGGCTCTTGGTCTCATTGGATGCGTAACCGAACATCATCCCCTGATCGCCTGCGCCTGCCTGCTCTGCTTCGTCGCCCTCAGCCTTACCGGAACGGACCTCGTCGGATGCGTTGACACCCTGAGCAATGTCGGCTGACTGCTGGTCTACACGGACCAGAACCTCAACGAGGTTGGCGTCAAAGCCGGGGTCGAAGTCGACATAGCCGATCTTCTTGATCGTGTCACGGGCAATCTGCTCGATGTCGAGATTGTCGTTGCCAGTGGTGATCTCACCGGAGACCACTACAAGGTTTGTGTTGACAAGCGTCTCGCATGCAACGCGTGAGCCTGGGTCAACTGCGAGGCAAGCGTCAAGGACGCCGTCGGAGATCTGATCGGACACCTTGTCAGGGTGACCTTCGGTCACTGACTCAGAGGTGAACAGGTATGTGCTGTCGCTGGTGCTCATTCGGTTCTAACTCGCTCGCTTTGTTGGGTTCGGGTGCGGTCGAAAACTAACTTCGGAAAGACTACCGGCCATAAGGCTTCGGACCGCTGCTGGGAGCAATCCTTGCGGTACTAGCGTTCGCTGCGCCTAGAACGGTGTTCAACGAGGTCCATGATGATCGGCACGCCTTCCAGCCGGAAGCGCTCCCTAAGCCTGTTCTCGATGTAATAGACGTAGGCCTTTGTGATCCGTGAACGGCTGTTGATTTGGATCGCAAACCGTGGCGGCGCCGTCTCCGTCTGGGCGCCGTAGAGCACCTTCAGGCGCTTGCCCTGAACCGCGGGCGGCTGGCGTGCTTCCGTGATCTCTGCGAGAAAGCGATTCAACTGTGGGGTTGGAATGCGCTCCTTTGACCGATCGGCAATCGCAACTGCTTCAGCGAGAAGGCGGGACACTTGGCGTCCTGTCAGAGCGCTCGCTGTCAGAACCCGTGGCCTTAGACGCAGTTTGGAACCCGCCAAGTCCTGCGCGGCTTGGAGCACCTTGTCCGCGTCTTGGTCACTGTCGCGGATCAGGTCCCACTTATTGAGCACGAGTGCTGTCGCGCAGCCGGACTGCATTGCCAGTTCCGCGATCCGAAGATCCTGCGCGGTAACACCTTCAACCGCGTCGCAGACAACGAGCGCAACATCTGCCCGCTCCGCCGCACGCCTCGCCCTTGCGGCTGATGCCTGCTCCAGTTCGCCCTCAATCTTGGCCGCACGGCGCAGCCCTGCTGTGTCAACAAGAAGCACCTGTCGCTCGCGCCCGCCGGCTAGGTCTGCTGGAACAATCAGCGGCGTGTCGATTGAGTCGCGCGTGGTTCCGGCAATTGGGGAGACGATCACCCGGTCCTCCCCGGTCAGCTGGTTGACCATCGAGCTCTTACCAACGTTCGGGCGGCCGATCAGAGCAAGCCGCACTGGGGCTTCCGGCTGTGGCCCAAAGACGAGATCGTCGCCAATCATGTCGCTGAGCCGGTCTAGAAGGTCACCAACGCCAAGTCCTTGTGCTGCGCTGACCGCAAATGGATCACCAAGTCCAAGCTTGTGGAATTCGGCCGAATAGGGAATGTCCTTGACCGTGTCGCACTTGTTGGCGGCGAGCAGGACGGGAATGTCTGACCGACGGAGCATGTCCGCCACATCCTCATCACCGGGTCGCAAGCCGGCTTTAGCGTCAACAACAAGGAGTGCGGCATCGCAGTCACTGAGGGCCGTCATCGACTGTCTGCGCACCGACGCGGCCATTGTGTCGGGATCATCTTCGTCAATGCCACCAGTGTCTACAAGGATGAAACGCTTGCCGTTCCACTCCGCATCAACCTCCTTGCGGTCACGTGTGACACCCGCCATTTCGTGTACGACAGTCTCCTTCGTTCCGCTCAGGCGGTTGACGAGTGAACTCTTTCCAACGTTGGGGTAGCCGACGACGGCGATCTTACGCACAGGGGCTGAGTATGCCCGGGTCGGGCGTTAGTCGCGGAGGCGGTTGGCAAGCGCCCGGATCTCGGCAACGACTTCGTCGGGGCTCAAACCGGTCGTGTCAACAACCAATGCGCCCTCAGGAGCCTCCAAAGTGGAGCGCCCATGCCCTTCGTCGGCGGTATCTCTCAGACGCTGAGCCACCAGAACTTCCTCAACCGATTCGCCCGTCTGGTTGGCCCTCCGTTTCGCACGTTCAGTCTCGTCTGCTGTCAGCCACACACGCACTTCCGCGTCAGGGGCAACTACTTGACAGATGTCTCTGCCCTCTGCAACCCAATCCCCTTCTGCGAGGATCTCCTGCTGCCGGCGGACGAGAAGCTCTCTCACCGCGACATCGCCGGCCACCTTGGAAGCCATTGCTGTGACCTCGGGTGTTCGGATTGCGTCCCCCGGGTCTTCCCCATCCATCAGGAGCGGTGGGCCAGCATCTATTCGGATCGAGCCAGCCGCCTCAACGGGACCGAGTCCGCTGCGTACGGCTGCCAAAGCCACAATCCGGTACATCCCACCAGTGTCAAGGTGCTTGAACCCAAGGCTTTGGGCTACCGCCTTTGCCACTGTGCTTTTCCCGGCGCCAGCCGGTCCGTCGATCGCGATAACCATGGGTGGCAGGCTAGGCCAACGAGGCCAGATCGGAGGCGAAGTCGGGGTAGGAGACGTCCGCGGCCTCAAAGTTGGTGACAGTCACGCCTGTTTCGCTCGCAACCCCGGCAACGGCCGCGAGCATGGCCAGCCGGTGGTCCCCATGACTGTCCACGGTCCCACCGCGTAGTCCACCTGAGCCATCCACAACGAACCCGTCATCGGTGGCTTCAATCGCACCGCCTAAGGCGCTCAGCAGTTCGACAACACCGGCAATCCGGTCGGTCTCCTTGACGCGCAGCTCCCCCGCCCCTCTAACAATCGTCTGCCCTGTCGCGAAGCAGGCAGCCAGGGCTACCAGCGTGATCTCATCGACAGCCGCTGGGATCTCGGAAGCCTCGACCTCAACTCCGCGGAGTGCGGATGCCTTGACTGTGATTGCGCCCGGGACCTCAGCCGCAAGAGAGTCGCCCTCACCAGAGTCGGAGTTAAGTCCAGTGATCTGGGCGCCCATCCGTTCAAGGATTCGGAACAGCCCAGTCCGTGCTGGGTTGAGGTTGATGTTGTCCACGGTCACCTCAGAGCCGGGAACCAGCAGGGCTGCCACGAGTGGGAAAGCTGCCGAGGACGGATCACCCGGAATCAATCGATCAACAGCCCGCAACCCATCAGAGGGTTGGACCGTCACCGTGCGGCGGTCACCGTCATTGGTCACCGTTAGTGCCGCCCCTTGCTCGGCCAGCATGCGCTCGGTGTGATCGCGCGACGCAGGGCGCTCTGACACCGAGACCGGCCCGGATGCCAGCAGTCCAGCGATCAGTACTGCACTCTTAACCTGGGCGCTTGCGACAGGACTCTCGTATGAGATTGCCTCTAGCGAAGCGCCTCTGACTGTCAGAGGCGGGGTGCCGCCAGCTTGGAGCTCGAAGCTGGCCCCCATCTCCTCCAACGGATCCGAAACGCGCGCCATTGGGCGGGAACGAATCGACTGATCGCCGTCGAGGACCCATGAACCACCATCCTGTCCGGCAAGCCAGCCTGAGACAAGGCGCAGAAGCGTGCCGCTATTGCCCACATCAAGAATTGCGTCCGATTCGATGGGGCCTCTCAGGCCGAGCCCTTCAATTACAACCCTTGATCCCTCTCGCTGGACCGGAACCCCAAGCTGCGCAAGAACGCGCAGTGTGCTGAGTGTGTCCTCCCCCAGAAGGTAGTTGTCAATTGTTGATGTGCCAGTTGCCAATGCCGCGAAGATCGCCGCCCGGTGAGAGATGGACTTGTCGGCCGCTGTCTCAATCCGTCCTGACAGCGGGCCCTGGGCCGGTTCAAACCGCTGACCGCTCAAGTCACTGCTCCTCGGAAACCTTGTGGCCCAGCCCTGATATCAGCGTCTCTGCCCGCTCCACATTCTCTCCGCCTTCGATCCCCAAGACGATTGTTCCCGTGGCACGGTCGTCAGCCGGATGCAGCTGAAGATCGGCGAGATCAATCCCCGCCTGCCCCAGAGACAAGGCGATTTCAGCCAGCACACCGGGCCGATTGGGCACTTGGACGCGGATCTGATGAACAGAGCGACCGATTCCGCCACCGCCGGCAAGCCGCAACTTCTGCGCACCAGCCGCATCATTCCAAGCAGTAAGAGCCGGGCCGTCACGCCGTTCAAGCATCCCGCGGACGTTCGCCAGCTCCGCTTCAACCGAAGCGAGCCGCTCAATCAGTGCCTCCGCGTTACTGATGTAGATGTCAGTCCAAATCGAACTCGGAGCTCCTGCCACGCGTGTGGCATCCCTGAAGCTGGGGCCAGTCGCCGGTAGAGACTCATCCTCATCGCTGACCGTGCCAGCCGCCTCTGAAACAAGAATGTTGGCCAAGACATGAGGAAGGTGTGAGACGGTGGCCAAGATCCTGTCGTGCACATCTGGCGCGACGGCACGGGGCTTGGCCCCGAGGTCGCTCACCAACCTGAACGCTCTCTCAAGCTGGACGCCTGCCGTTGAGTCAACCGGTGTCAGAAACCATGTTGCGCCCTTGAATAAGTCCGCTCGGGCACTGGCAGCACCACCAACTTCGCCTCCTGCCAGCGGGTGACCGCCAACAAAACGGACATCTCCTGTCTGCTCCACCACGGCCCGTTTAGTAGAGCCCGCATCGGTGATCAGAGCGTCAGGACCGGCATGCTCCAAAACCGCATTGACAACCTCCTGGCTGACGCCGACGGGAACAGCGACAAGGACCGCATCAGCATCTGAGACGGCAGACCCAAGCGAATCGGCCTCTGCGAGACCCGACCTCTCCGAGGCAATCTTGAGCTCAGCTGGGTCGATATCCCATCCAACAAGCTCGACTCCCTCGATCCGCGCAGCAGCCATCGCCACCGAGGTCCCGATCAGGCCGGTTCCGATGATTGCAAGTCGCACGGGAAAGACCGTGCCCTCTCTCAGACCTTCTGAGGTCGTGCTGCGAGCGCTCTGCCGGCAAGCGCTGCGGCTGCAGCCACCTTCTCGGCGTACGCAGCGAAGTCAACGGCCTCGATCTGCTGAGGACCGTCGCAGACTGCGTTCTGCGGGTCCGGGTGGACCTCAACGATGATTCCGTCCGCTCCAACAGCGGCTGCGGCGAGTGAAAGTGGTTCAACCAGGTCACGGCGTCCAGCAGCGTGGCTCGGATCAACGATCACCGGCAGGTGTGTCATCTCTTTGAGCACTGGAACGGCCATCAGGTCAAGAGTGAATCTGTAAGCAGTCTCGAAGGTGCGGATTCCTCGCTCGCAGAGGATCACCGACTCGTTGCCCTCCTTGAGGACATATTCGGCAGCCATCAACAGTTCTTCAAGGGTCGCGGAGAAGCCACGCTTGATGATCACAGGACGACCTGCCTTGCCCAGCTCCGTCAGGAGTGGGTAGTTCTGCATGTTTCGAGCGCCAATCTGGATCACATCGGCAACTTCAAGCACATCATCAATGTCTCGGGCATCCATCAGCTCGGTGACGATCGGAAGACCGGTCTCCTCGCGAGCCTCTGCGAGCAGCTTCAGTCCTTCAACTCCCAAGCCTTGGAAGCTGTACGGGGATGTGCGTGGCTTGTATGCCCCACCGCGGAGCATTGATGCGCCGCCGTCACGGCAGGCGATTGCGGCAGTCATCATCTGGTCACGGGACTCAACGGTGCATGGACCGGCGATCAGCGAGAAGTTCTTGCCGCCAATCTTGGTGCCTGCGATGTCGAGAATGCTGTCCTGCCCGTTCTTGATTTGGCGGGACGAAAGTTTGTACTGCTTGGCGATGGGCACAACACGGTCTACGGAGTCAAGCTGTTCAAGGCCCAGTCCCGCTACGCGCCCGTCGTGTTCTTGGTCGCCGATGGCACCGATCACCGTGAGAGTTTCCCCCTTGCTGACATGCACCTGTGCGCCGGTGCCTTCAATCAGCCCAACTACCTCTGCCACCTGTTCATCGGTGGCCGACTCTGTCATCACGATCATCATGGTCGCCCTAGTCAAGCAGGTCGGCGCGGACGCAGACACGCAGGCAACCGGTCTACCGCTGCGCGAGCAGCTCCGCGAGCGCCGCAAGAAGCCGCTCGTGCTGGTCTGGAAGACCGACGGTGACCCTCAGATGCCCGACTCCGCCGAGCGCTGTTCCAGCCCTCACAAGAATGTCGCGGTCGCTGAGACCCCCCACGATCTCCTTCTCATCAACCCCAGCAGGGAGCTTGACCCAGAGGAAGTTTGCTTGGGACTGGGCTACTTGGCAGCCAAGTGCCGCCAATCCCGCTGCCAACCGTTCGCGCTCTTCAACCATCAGCGCTACACGTCGGTCAACCTCGTCTCCGTGGGCCAAAGCCTCGATTGCGGCCGCTTGCGCTGACGCGTTACAGAAGAACGGTTGCCGCACTTGGTCCACAGCAGTGCGAATGCTCGAGTCACCACAGAGGCCGTAGCCCACCCGGAGAGCAGCCAGGCCGTAGACCTTTGAGAAGGTCCGCAGGATCACAAGATTTGGGTATCGGGCGAGCAGTTCGAGACTCGCGTCTGGCTCCTCCGAGGTAACGAACTCCCGGTAGGCCTCGTCCAAAACAACGCAGACTGAGTCCCCAACGGCCTGAAGAAGTTCCTCGATCTCCTCGAGGGGAACGAGAGTGGACGTTGGGTTGTTGGGATTACAGATCAACAGCAGGCGAGTCTGGGGGGTGACCGCGGCGGCTAGCGCCTTGAGGTCATGGCGGTCCTCCGCATCAAGGGGGACCTGCACATCCGTCGCGCCAGCAGTGGCACCCAGCTGGGGGTACATCGAAAACGCTGGCCACGCGTAAACAAGCTCCCTCCCTGGCTGAAGCAATGCGTCGCCGAGCGCGAGGAGAATGTCACACGATCCGTTGCCTGTGGCGATCTGATCCACGGGCACGCCAGTTCGTTGCGCGAGCGCAGCGCGAAGCCGGCTGGCGCCTGGATCCGGATACCGGTGGGCGGTGCGGGCAGCCTCAGCGGCGGCTGCGACGACCTCGGGCAGCGGAGCAAAAGGCGCCTCATTGCTTGCCAACAACGCGACGGATTCGCTCAGGGCGTAGCCGTCAGCAGCCGGATAAACCGGAATACGGCCAATTCGGTCAGCGAAGTCGAGTCCCACAGCTTCCTACTGAGCGCTGTTCAGATCTGGGCGAAGAGCTTGGGCACCAGAGAGATACACATGCTCCGCGACCCGGCCTTCCGCCAACTCACAGTGCACAAGGACTCTTACAACGCGCTCCATAGCCCCGGGAACAGGAATCTCAGACGCACACAGCAATGGAACCTGGTCTAGGCCAGCCTCCCGCGCAGCTGTCGCAGGAAACTCCGCGTTCAAGTCAGGGGTCACGGTGAAGATGCAGGAGATCAAGTCCTCGGAGGTCAGCCCATTACGCGAGAGCAGCTCGACGACAAGCTCGACTGTGCCCGTGCGGATTGAGTCCGCATCGTTCGCGGCAACCTGTGTTGCTCCTCTTAGTGCCTTAACGCTCACGGGACGAATGCTAGTCCTGACGAGCCGAATCGCGAAGTTCCTGAACTTCGCCTGCATGGAGTCGGCGGTGCCCCCCGGACTTCAAGCGTCCAAGCTGCAGGGGTCCAATTGCAATTCGTTCAAGCTGAAGCACCGGATGTCCGACTGCCTCGCACATTCGCCGCACTTGGTGATTGCGTCCCTCGCGGATCTGAATCTCGATCAGCCCCGCCCCCAGCTTGCTGACGTGTGCTGGCAGGGTGATGCCGTCGTTGAGCTCCACTCCCTCGCTCAGCGTCCGCAGTGCGTTGGCACCAAGCGCCGGGCCACCAACCTTGGCGCGGTAGGTCTTGGGAACGCCGTAACGGGGATGAGTCAGGATGTTGGCAAGCTCGCCGTCGTTGGTGAGAAGAAGAAGTCCGCTGCTGTCTGAGTCCAACCTGCCAACGGGATACAGCCTGCCCGTGTCGGGTACAAGGTCCACAACAGTTCGTCGACCCTGTGGGTCCGAAGCTGTGGAAACAATCCCGACGGGCTTGTTGAGGACATAGACAACCCTTGACTCTGCGCCCTTGAGCTTGCTGCCGTCAACGCGGATGTCCTCCTCGCCGCTAACACCTCGTGCTGGATCGAGAACTATCTCCCCGTTGACGCTGACGCGGCCGTCACGAATCACATCCTCCGACCCGCGTCGGGATGCGATGCCTGCGTGTGCGAGGTACTTGCCGAGGCGCATAGGGTGCAACGATAGGCGTATGGACCGCAAACTCCTCAGCTCGGCGCTTGATGCCCAGAATGAACCCGCTTACCGCGCAGACCAAATCTGGGCTTGGCTCGCTGGTGGTGCAAGCAGTTGGGACGAGATGACAAACCTCTCAAAAGAGCTGCGTCAGAGTCTCAGCAAGGCCGTTCCCTTGAGCACTCTCCACGCCACTGACGAGGCCAAGTCCAAGGACGGAACGGTCAAGGTGCTGTTCAACACTGATGACGGTCGACCCGTCGAGGCAGTGCTGATGCGTTACGGCGATGGCCGCCGCTCTATCTGCGTTTCATCCCAGTCCGGGTGCCCTCTGACTTGCACCTTCTGCGCCACTGGAACCATGAAGTTCGGGCGGAACCTGACCACGGACGAGATCTTGGACCAGGCGCTTCACCTGCGCCGGATAGAGGACATCGACCACTGCGTATTCATGGGCATGGGCGAGCCGATGATGAATCTTGACAACGTCCTAGAAGCATGTGAGCGGCTGCCCGACCTTGGGATATCAACCCGCCATACGGCAATCAGCACAGTGGGCTGGGTCCCTGGTATCCGTCGCCTCACTCAGGAGGGTGGACAGATCCGCTTGGCGCTCTCCCTCCACGCTCCCAACGACGCTCTTCGCTCGAAGATCATGCCCATCAATGACAAGCATCCAATCGCTGAGGTGATGGACGCCTGCGACGAGTACGCGGCAAAGCACCGCCGCAAGGTGTTCATTGAGTACGTGATGCTGAAGGGCGTCAACGACTCGCCGGAGTTGGCGATCGAGCTAGCTGAGCTGCTCAACTCGAAGACCTACAAGGTCAACCTGATCCCCTACAACCCGACTGGCAGCTACGACGGGTCGGACAAGGACACGATCGAGAACTTCAGCGCCATCCTCAACGGTAAGGGCGTCACGGCCACCGTTCGCCTCACTCGCGGCCAAGACATCGCAGCAGCGTGTGGTCAGTTGGCTGCGGGCAAGTCAATGTCCGGATCAATCTCCGAATCGACTTCCGGCGAATCCTCATCCGAAGCGTCCGGCTCAACCGACTCAGGGTCCGACTCGCTCTCAGACTGAGTCTCGTCGCCGTCCGCTTCAGCCTGTCCGTCTTCATTGCCCTCAGCTAGCTCGTCGTCACTCTCAGCTGACGGGACCACAGCAAGCTCCCTGTCGTCCTCGGTGTTCTCAAGCGTTCCTTGTCCCTCGGTAGTTGAATCACCAGAACGCTCCGCCCCGACCTTGAGCAGCCTCTCGCGCAGGGCCTCCTCAACCTCTGGGGCAGGATCCCAAGCACCAATGTCTGGCAGGTCCTCAATCGACCCAAGTCCAAACAGTCGGAGGAACAGCTCACTAGTGCGATATAGGACAGCGCCAAACGGCGACCGGCCGGCCTCTTCAATCACACCGCGTTCAAGCAGTGTTGCCGCAGCGGATTCCGCGTTGACACCCCGGATCCTGGCGATCTCGGGACGGGACACCGGCTGCAAGTAGGCGACGATCGCGAGGGTCTCTGCCTGAGCAGCGGTCAGTGGAGGAGTCCGTGGTGCAGCAAACATTCGCCGGGCTGCGTCCTCTGACTCAGGGTTGCTCGACAGGGACCAACCCCCAGCAACTTCCCGCAGGACGATCCCCCTACCCTGCTCGCCAAGCTCTTTTGCAACATTGGTGAGTGCGTCGCGGACCTCATCTTCAGTTGCTTCGCACGCTTCTGCCAGATCAGTGACCCTCAGTGGCTCTGGGGCGAGGAAGAGCAGAGCCTCAAGGTTCCGCACGAGCGGCTCGACCTCGGTCATGCCGCCTGATCCGAAACAACTGAGAGCAGTGGCCGGACGGCCTGCGCTGGAGCGGCAGCAACGAGAATCGGGCCAAATGGCTCGCTCTGATTCCAGGTCGCTTCGCCGCGCCGGTACATCTCCAACAGCGCCCAGAGCGTGACGGCCACGGTCACCCTGTCAGCGCCGGCTACCGCACGCTCAAAGTCAAAGCTGCCCTTGGTCAGAAGGGCGCGAAGTGTTGAAAGCCGTTCCCCCACCGTGACCTGAGGTCGGTGGAGATGCCCAACCTGAATCTTTGGTGGCGGGGTGAGCAGCGTTCCCATTGCCTCGCCCAATCGCGCGACCTCGTATGACTTCTTTGCGTGCTCAAGTGATGCTCGCCTAAGGCCCTTAGGGAGTGGAGCGCTTCTGAAGCGATGGCCCGACTGCTCAGCCAGCCGCTCTCGCAGCCACTCCGCTGCTCCCCTATTGCGATGCTGCGCCATCAGCCGCTCAAACAGCTCCTCAGCGGCCTCCCCTGCGTCAAGTTCAAGCTCTTCCTCCTGCTCACCAGGGAGCAGCATTCGACTCTTGAGTTCCAGTAGCGCGGCGATCAGAACAAGGAATTCAGTCGCAACCTCTAGGTCAATTTCGCCCCGTAGCTCAAGGTGATCCATGTACGAGAGAACGATCTCGGCGAGGTCAACTTCGAGAAGGTCAATCTCGTCCCTGAGGACGAGCGTCAGCAGCAGGTCGAATGGACCTGTGAAGACTTCAAGATCGAGGTCCAGATCAGCAGCTCTCACGGGCATGAAAGCTACCGACGGCACCCGACGGCGCCGCAAAGGGTTAGGAGCGGGGTCCGACTCCCATTGCTTCTCTCACATCAGCGAGAGTCGCGCTGGCGATGACTTGGGCCTTCTCAGCACCCTTCTTGAATGCGGCCTCAAGGGCGTCTTCATCGGCGCGCAGCTCCGTGTACCGGGCTTGGAGTGGAGCGAGCCGGTCAATGACAGCCTCCGCGACAGCGGTTTTAAAGTCGCCGTAGCGTGAGTCAGCGAACTCAGCTTCGATGGCGTCTGGCGTCGTCCCCTTGACAGCAGCAAGAATGTCGATCAGGTTGGCAATGCCCTCCTTGCCCTCACCGCGTCGGACCTCTGAGCCCGAATCCGTGACCGCAGAGCGGAACTTCTTGAGGATCACAGCAGGATCGTCAAGCACGTGAATACGGCCCTGTTCACCCTCACTTGATGTGGACATCTTCATGGTTGGGTTCTGGAGGTCCATGATTCGCGCTCCCACCTCAGGGATCCGGTGCTCAGGGACCACGAGCGTGTCGCCAAAGCGTGAATTGAAGCGCTCAGCAATGTCGCGCATCAGTTCAATGTGTTGCCTCTGGTCATCTCCTACGGGAACCTCATTGGCGCGATAGGCAAGAACATCAGCAGCTTGCAAAACAGGGTAGAAGAACAGTCCAGCACTGACCAGCTCGCGCTCGTTACCGGCCTTCTCCTTGAACTGGTGCATCCGGTTGAGGTCGCCCCATGAGGTGACCGAGCAGAGCAGCCAGCAGAGTTCGGTGTGTTCCATCACATCGCCTTGCCTGAAGAACACGCATCGGTCAGGGTCAAGGCCAGCCGCAAGGAGAATTGCGGCCGTGTCGTAGGTCCTTGCCCGGAGCTCAGTGGGGTCATAAGCGACTGTGGTCGCGTGGAGGTCAACAATGCAGTAGAGGCCCTCTCCCCTGTCCTGGCCAGCGACATACTGGTCAATGGCGCCGATCAGGTTGCCCAGATGCTTCTGACCTGTCGGCTGGATTCCGGAAAAGATTCTCATGTCTCGCAGGCTACCTTCGTGCGCGGTGGTTAGCCGTGGGCACCAGTGACCTCAAGGCCAGCCACGCCCAAGATGATCAATCCAATACAGGCGAACTTGGCAAGGCTCACGCCCTCACCAAACATCAGGATGCCGACGATCGCTGTTAGTCCCGTGCCAACCCCGGCCCAGACAGCGTAGGAAATACCAAGTTCCATCTTCTTGAGAACCAAGGTCAGGAGCCAAAACGACACCCCATATCCGATCACGACGGCTGCAAATGCGCCAATTCTGGCTCCCCCCGTCCAATCATTTGAAGCTCTCAGCGCCGTGGTCGCGGCAACTTCAGCAAGAATCGCCAACCCCAGCAGCGGCCACGGGCCCATCAGAGCGGTTGGCGTACGACTGGGTTCTTCGCGGCGGCTGCTTCGTCAAGCCTGCGCACAGGTGTTGAGTATGGAGCCGACTGAGCAATCGTCGGATCAGCCTTGGCTTCTCTCAGAATGTCGGCAACCGCATCGGCGAAAGCGTCAAGCGTCTCTTTGGTCTCTGTCTCCGTGGGCTCAACCAAGAGCGCCTCTTCAACAAGCAGCGGGAAGTAGACCGTCGGTGGGTGATAGCCGTGGTCGAGCAGGCGCTTGGCAAGGTCAAGGGTCCTGATGCCCAGTTCCTTCTTCATTGGAGCGCCCGAGAGAACAAACTCGTGCATGCAGATCCGATCAAAGGCAACAGGAAGGTATTCGGCCACTCCCGCCTCTTTGAGACGCGCAAGAAGGTAGTTGGCGTTGAGTACTGCCAGCTCAGAGGCCTCTTTAAGCCCCTCTGCGCCCAACGAACGGATGTAAGCGTACGAGCGCACAAAAACGCCGTAATTGCCCTGAAAGCCTCTCAGTCGGCCAATTGACTTGGGGCGGTCGTAGTCAAGTTCGAACCGGGGACCGTCACCGTTACTGCTCTCCGCCTTCACGACCTGTGGCCGGGTGATGAACGGTTCAATCCGCTCTGAGACCGCGATCGGCCCTGCGCCCGGTCCGCCGCCGCCATGCGGTTGCGTGAACGACTTGTGGAGGTTGAAGTGAACGATGTCAAAGCCCATGTCACCAGGCCTGCTCTTGCCCATCACGGCATTCAGGTTTGCGCCGTCGTAATAGAGGGTCGCGCCAACGTCGTGAACGATCTTGGCGATCTCCTCGATGTTCGGGTCAAACAGGCCAAGCGTGTTGGGGTTGGTCAGCATCAGGCAGGCAACTTGGTCATCAGCCTTGGCCCGCAGGTCTTCCAGATCAACGCCGCCATCTGGGTTAGTTCCCACCTTGACAACGTCATAGCCACACATCGTCACCGTCGCCGGGTTGGTCCCGTGGGCCGTGTCCGGTGTCAGAACCTTGGTCCGCTGATCACCACGATCCTCGTGGTAGGCCTTGGTGAGGAGCACTCCGGCGAGCTCGCCGTGTGAACCCGCCGATGGTTGCAGCGAGACATGCGGCAGACCGGCGATCTCACCGAGCGCATGTTGGAGGTTGTACATCAGCTCCAGCGCGCCCTGTGCGTGTGAGTCCGACTGAAGTGGGTGAAGACGGCTGTTCCCAGGTAGTGCGGCAACGCGTTCATGTAAGCGGGGGTTGTGCTTCATCGTGCAGGAGCCCAGTGGGTAGAAGCCTGAATCCAAGTCGAAGTTGCGCTTGCTGATGCGCGTGTAGTGCCTAACAAGCTCTGGCTCGGCAACTTCCGGCAGCTTGGCTGGATCCTTCCTGAGCAGTGCGCTGGGAATCAGCTGATCAAGCGGCGTGTCCGGAACATCGGTCTCGGGAACCATGAAGGCGCGCCGGCCGACCTTGGACTTCTCGTAGATCGTCTTCGCGCCATCGCGCTGCTGAGGAGTCTCACCCGCTGATGGAACCGAACTATTTACCTGCACTGTCTCTTCGCCAAGTTCGCCGGCAGCATGCTGAGCAGCTGTCTGGGCTGATGCCATGTCGCTCATCCGGCAACCTCAACCGCTCCGCGCTCAGCCGCGATGGCTGACGCGAGTACCTCGGCAAGCCGATCGATCTGCGCGCGATCACGGCGCTCGGTGATCGCAACCAACAGTCCATTCGAAAACTCTGGGTAGTCACGGCCGAGCGCGTAGCCGGGGTTGACTCCCTGGTCTTGGCAACGGGCAATGACTGCCTCCACTGGGGCATCTAGCTCAACAGCAAACTCCCTCACCACTGGCTGGGAATGGAGCGCAGTCACACCGTCGATGGCGGTAAGAGTCTCCCTCGCATAGGCGGTGCGGCGGGCAAGCAGCTCGCCAAGTTCAACAAAGCCCTGCTTCCCAAGCCAGCCGAGGTAGACAACGCCAGCAAGCGCGTTGAGGGCCTGGGCGGTGCAGATGTTGGATGTCGCCTTCTCGCGACGGATGTGCTGCTCACGGGTCTGCAGCGTCAGGACCCAGCCACGCCTGCCATCAACGTCGCGCGTCTCGCCGGCGATCCTGCCGGGCATGCGGCGGATGTGTTCCTGAGTGGCAGCAAAAAAGCCGAACGAAGGCCCGCCGAAGTCAAGCCGGTTACCGAGCGATTGACCCTCGCCCACAGCTACGTCAACGCCGAGAGCTCCCGGTGGTTCAAGAATTCCAAGTGGAATCGGATCACACGAAGAAATGACAACCGCGCCGTGTTCCTTGGCCGCAGCAGCGAGCGCTGCGAGGTCCTCGACTGAGCCGAGGAAGTTCGGCTGCTGAAGGATCACAGCTCCAACGTCGTCACTCAGCATCTCCTTGAGCGCTGCGAGGTCGGTGATGCCAGCCGAGAGAGGGATCTCCTCCATCGTCGTTCCGTAGCCAACAGCCAGCGTCTCCAACGTCTCCCTGGAATGTGGATGGACGCCGCGGGAGACTAAGTGCCGCTTACGGCCATTGGCCAACTTCGCCAAGTACGCCGCTGCACCGACTGCCGATGGTCCTTCGTAAACCGATGCGTTACTGACTGGGAGGCCAGTCAATTCGCTGATCGCGGTCTGGTACTCAAACATGACTTGGAGGTTGCCCTGCGATACCTCGGGCTGGTAGGGCGTGTACGGGGTGAGGAACTCAGCCCTGCCCAGCAGCGTGTCAATCAGGGCAGGTACATAGTGGTCGTACATACCAGCTCCGAGGAATGAAATCTCATCGTCAGCGCTCGTGTTCTTTGCAGCGAGTGCGTTTAGCTCTGCAAACACTTCCTGCTCCGGCTTACCGGCTGGAAGGTCCAGTGCCCGATCAAACCTCACGCCCTCAGGGATCTCAGCGAACAGGTCGTCGATCGACGACACGCCAATAGCGGCGAGCATCTCCTCAATGTCCTGCTGTGTAGCTGCTGTGTAAAAGCTCATTCGGTTCTTTCCGGCTTGTTAGCCAAGCATCTCCGTGTAGGCAGCCGAGTCCATCAGGGCTTCCTTTTCCTCTACGGACGTCAAACGAACCTTGACCAACCAGCCCTCTCCGTAAGGGTCGTCGTTGATAACCCCGGGCTCATCGGAAATTGAAGAGTTGACCTCAACCACCTCGCCACTCATTGGGGCGAAAACATCGGACACGGCCTTGACCGACTCAATCTCAGCGTAGGACTCGTCCTTGACCAGCGTTGCGCCGACCTCGGGAGCGTCGTAGAAGACAACCTCGCCAAGCGCATCCTGTGCGTACCAAGTGATGCCGAAGAGCGCGGTCTGCCCGTCAGCCTCGAAGCGGACCCAGTCATGCTCCTGGTGGTAAAGAAGATCCTCTGGATAACTAGCTTCAGACACTTGGGTCAGCCTTTCGGTAGAGCGGCTTGTCGCGCACCACTGCGGGGCGCTGCTTGCCGCGAACGTCGATTTCAAACTCATTACCAACAGATGATGCCTCGGTTGGGAGATAGGCCATGCCGATCCCAACCTCAAGCGTTGGGGAGAAGGTACCGCTGGAGACCACTCCCCCGCCTACAACCTCATTGCCCGAGCGGGCAATACCGTCGCCAGTCATGCTGAAAGCGACCAGCCGCTGGGCGGTGCCGTTGGCCCTGAACCCTGCGACGGCTTCTGAACCGATGAACCCGGTGGCCTCCTTGCACGCCCAGCCGAGCCCGGCCTCGATCGGGTTCCGGTCCGTGTTGAGGTCGTTGCCGTAAAGGTGGAAGCACGCTTCCAACCGAAGCGTGTCGCGGGCCCCAAGCCCACAGGGAACCGCCCCAGCCGCGACAACGGCATCCCACAGCTCAAGAGCGCCTTCGTTTTGAACGAGCAGTTCAAGTCCGTCCTCGCCCGTGTAGCCAGTCCCAGCAGCAAACACCTCAACTCCGGCGACCGAAATGGTCTTGGCTTGCATGCGTTCGGGCAAGGCCTCAGTTGACAGTGAGCTCAGGAGCGCCCTTGCGTTGGGCCCCTGAACAGCGAGCATTGCCGTCCCATGCGCGGCGTCCACAACCTCAACATCGAACCCCTCAGCGACTTCCTCAAAGCGGGCATAGTCCTGCGGATGGTTGCCCGCGTTAGTGACAGTGAGGTAGATGTCATCAGCAATTCGGTAGGTGAAGAGATCATCAAGGACACCGCCGTCCTCAGAGCAGAGAAGGCCGTACTGAGCGCCCCCAACTGGGATGGTCGAGACATCGTTGCTTGTCAGCCGTTGAAGGAAGTCGAGCGCCTGTGGCCCGGAGCTGCGTACCTGTCCCATGTGGGAAACATCGAAGACACCGGCATCACCGCGGACGGCCCTGTGCTCATCCATGACTCCCACATACTGGACTGGCATCTCCCAGCCCGCGAAGGGAACCAAGCGTGCGCCAGCGGCACCATGCCGGGCGTGAAGGGGCGTCAGAAGCAGGGCGTTGGCAGACACTCAGGCGAGCATACAATCCGGGCCCGCCAGGGTGCCGACCTACCTAGGCGCGACGCCCCTCTAGGAGTCGTCGCGCAGGAACTCAGGAACGTCAACATCGCCGACATCAGGCGATGCCGAGGAGTCGTCCCTGTCACGGCGAGGACGCTCAGATGCGGGCGCGCTGCGTGAGGCGCGTCGGCGTCCATGTTCAAAGCCTGTCGCAATGACGGTAATACGGACGTTGTCACCCATCGCCTCGTCAACTACTGAGCCGAAGATGATGTTGGCGCCTGGATCAGCAGCGTTGGCCACAACTTCAGCAGCCTCGTTGACTTCAAACAGACCGAGCTGCTTGCCGCCAGTGATGTTGAGCAGGATGCCGGTTGCGCCATCGATTGACTCTTCAAGCAGTGGCGATGCAATTGCCTCATTGGCTGCGTCAACAGCCCGAGTCTCCCCTGCAGCCGTACCAATGCCCATCAGGGCTGAACCAGAGTTATGCATGATGGTGCGTACATCAGCGAAGTCGAGGTTGATGAGCCCCGGAATCGTGATCAGGTCGGTAATCCCCTGAACGCCCTGACGCAGAACATTGTCAGCCATTTCGAAGGCCTCTACCATCGTCGTGCGGCGTTCGACAACGCTCAAGAGCCGTTCGTTCGGAATGACAATGAGGGTGTCTACGTTCTCACGCAGATGGGCAATTCCTGAGTCAGCTGATCGCGTGCGCTGTGAACCTTCGAAGCTGAACGGGCGCGTGACAACACCGACTGTCAGGGCACCAATCTCGTTCTTGGCAATATCGGCGATGACAGGTGCGGCGCCTGTTCCTGTGCCGCCGCCCTCACCTGCGGTTACGAAGACCATGTCAGCACCCTTGAGTGCCTCCTTGATTTCATCGCGCGACTCAGCAGCAGCCCCGTGTCCGACTTCAGGGTTGGCGCCTGCGCCAAGGCCCTTTGTCAGGTCGTGACCGATCTGAAGAGTGATGTCGGCTTCGCTGACCTGGAGTGCCTGCGAATCCGTGTTTGCGGCGATGAACTCAACCCCGCGAACGCCAGACTCAACCATGCGATTAACCGCATTGGTTCCGCCTCCGCCAACTCCGACCACCTTGATAACTGCCAAGTAACTGCCGCTTTCCATTGTTACTGAGTACCGCCCTCATGTAGGGGTTGAGAGTTCTACAGAACACTCTGCGACTCGTGCTCCTTTCGTCAGGATAGACCCAAAGTCCTTCCCGGGTCAACGAATGGGTTGGTTTATTGCGTATTGACGGAGGGGAAACCCTCAACTTGACATTGAGAGTTGACTGGAAGGGCAACCCTCAACTCTCACTTGAGGCTAGGGCTAGAACCCAGTCCTATTGGGAAACTGGCTGGTTCGGATCAGATGGGTCGATCCCGCCCTGAACCCCACCCTTGAGACCACCTACAGCTGGCCTATGTGCAACCCGAACATCCACATAGGTCGCTCCGCGCGTTGCGATGTCTGAAAGCACCTGAGCAATAGCGGCCCACTTCGCCCGTGCATCCGACGAGTCACCGAAGTAGATCTTGGGCCCACGGGTCATCACTGCGTAGAGGCCAAATTTCGGATCACTCGCCAGAGAGTCGATCCTCGTGCGGAAGCTTCGGCCGGCTTGATCAAGAACCATCAGCGCCTGCTTAACGAACCGATCCCTCACGACGCCGCCGACAACCCGCCCTTCGATCGACGGAAGCCCTGCTGTCGGAACATCCGGAAGAACCGTGCCGTCGCCGGCAACAGCCTGCATCGAGTTCGCGTCAAGCCCAACTGCCGCCACAGGCCGATAGAGCGCCACAGACACCTCGACCGAATCAGGGAAGTGCGTCTTCACCGTAAGCGTCTTGACCGGAGGGTGCCCGGCTGCCGCATAACGCAACGGACCCTCATCGAACGAAAGCGTGCTCTGCCCGAGCGCGGCGGCCTTGACTCGGCTGGCGCGATCCCCGGATAGACCGTGAATCTCAACCTTCTTGACTGCCGAGAGGCTGCTACTGCTGACCAGCAGGAAGAGGCCTCCCAGCAGGACACCTAGAACCACTACACCGGCTACCCACTTCATCGATCGCCTCATCATTGGGGCTCCCAGGACCAATCCTCTGGGAGCTGGACCGGCCCAAGCGTCTGAACCTCGGGTTCAAGCTCAACCCCGAACTCCTCAAACACTCGCCTGCGCCCCTCTGCCATCACGGCAACAACATCAGCTGTCGTGGCATCACCATGGTTGATGACGAAGTTCGCGTGCTTCTCGGAGAACCCAGCCCCGCCGATCCTCAAGTCCCGGCAGCCCGCCGCGTCAAGTAGCTGCCCGGACGATCTCCCACCCGAAGCCTCCTTGTCCGGATTCTTGAAAGTCGACCCGAATGTCTTAACGCCCCAAGGCTGTGTGTCCTTGCGTTGCTCCCGCAGTCCCGCGAGGGCAAGCTTCGCGGTTTCCGGGTCAGCCGGCTCGAGGGTGAACCCAGCTCCTGCCACGACCTCACCTTCAATCAGGTTGGACCGCCGGTAACCGAACTCGAACGACTCAGGCGTTCGGCGTTCCACACCGTCCGCAGTGACGACATCCACCCAATCAAGCGTGCGAGCAAGGTCTCCCCCGTAGGCATTCGCGTTCATCCGGACTGCACCGCCAACAGTGCCCGGGATACTCACGCCAAACTCAATTCCACTCAAACCGGCAGCAGCAGCCTTGGCTGCGACGCTCGGAAGCCGTGCCCCACCGCCGCAGGTGACCTGAGGACCGCTTATCTCAATCCGCGCAAGCTCACCGTCGAGCTTGATGACGAGACCTGAAACTCCCTCATCAGCTACCAGAAGGTTTGACCCCGACCCAAGGATGTGCAATGCATGCTGGCCCTCGGATGCCCAGGCTATGGCCTCGACTAACTCCTCACTTGTCCCACATCTCGTGAAGAACTCAGCAGGGCCACCTGTTCTCACTGTTGTGTAGCTGGCCATCGACTCGCCCTTAGCGAGTCGCCTAGGTGAAGGCACAGTCATGACCCCACCAAGCGTCTGCCGAGCGTCCCAATGTCCCCTGCGCCCATCAGGATCACCAGGTCTCCAGCCTGCATTTCAGCTTCGAGCGCTGCCTGGGTCTGGGCTAGGTCACCGGAGGCCGTGGCACGCGACCCTGAGCTCAGCGTCCCCGCTGCCGAGACGAGCATTCCAGCGTCAACTCCTGGGAAGTCTTCAGCCACCTCACGAGCCGGGTAAATATCCGAGACAAGTACAACATCTGCCCCGGCTAGCGCTGAACCGAACTCGTCAGCCAGCTCCTGAGTCCGCGAGAAAAGGTGCGGCTGGAACGCTAGAACCACTCGCTTAGGGTTGAGGGATCGAGCAGCCTGAATGGTTGCGGCAACCTCAGTTGGGTGGTGGGCATAGTCATCTACGAGCCTTGCTCCAGCTGACGAAACGCCAAGCTCCTCAAAGCGTCTGGCGGTGCCGCGAAAGGCCTCAATCCCGCTGATCAAACCGGACTGATCAACACCCGTCAGTGACGCTGCCTCTAGGGCACCAGAAGCGTTGACACCGTTGTGGAGTCCTGGAACTGCAAGCCGGATCGACACCCCCCGCCATGTGAACTCCGCCCGGCCGTTTTCACTTCCAGGCGCTAAGGCATCGTAGGGATACACCGCGGTCCCGCTGGGAACCAGTGACACAAGGTCAGGCTGGTCCCAGACAACGGCACTTTGCGCCCCGCCAAGGAACTCGCTCAGAGTTGCCCTGAGGTCATCAAGGGATGAATAGGTCGCGTGGTGGTCAAGCTCGCAGTTGGTAACCACCGCTACCTCAGTGTGAAGGGCAAGAAGAGACCTGTCTGACTCGTCCGCCTCTACAACGAGCCACGGCGAGGATCCCCAGCCCGCGGAGGGCCTGCCACCAGCCAACTGAGCCCCAATCACCCATCCCGGCCTTAGCCCAGCGCCTTCGAGAGCTGCGAGCACCATCGCCGAGGTAGTTGTCTTGCCGTGCGTCCCAGTCACCGCAATGGTTGGCTTTAGTTGCGTCAGCTCTCCCAAGAGTTCGCTGCGATGCATTTGCGTCTGACCCCGAGCGGCAGCAGCTGACCGTTCGGAGTTCTCCTCGCCTACAGCCGAGCTGTAAACAAGCTCAGCCCCTTCAGGAAGATTGTCCGCCTGGTGACCCACCATGACATCCGCCCCAAGACCGCCCAACTCCTGAAGAACAACCCCAGCCGCCCGGTCTGACCCGCTCACCACAGCGCCCAGTTCAAGGCTAATCCGAGCAAGTCCACTCATCCCGGCGCCGCCGATACCAACGAAGTGGAGTTGCCGCCCCGCCCAAGGGAAGCTCGCCTCGGTCATTGCTTGACTCCCGGTCCCTGTGCTGCAGCGCGCACAAATGCAGCGACATCAGCGGCCGCTTGAGGGCGCGCCAGGCCGGAGCTAGCCGCAGACATCTGGTTCAGGAGAGTCCGGTCGCCAAGGATCCCCTCAACGGTCTCCCGCAGGAGGTCCGCCGTCAGCCGGCTGTCAGAGATGATCACCGCGGCTCCAGCAGTCTCCATCCAACGAGCATTCCCAGTTTGGTGATCCCCGGCCGCCTGGGGATAGGGAACAAGCACTGCTGGGGTGCCGTGAGACGCCAGTTCAAAGACAGACCCACCTGCCCGGGCAACGGCAAGGTCACAGGCCTCAACTGCATCGCCAAAGTCATCGATGTAGCTCAAGAGGTGATACCCGTCCCGAGGCGCAGTCAGGGCAGGGAAATCCCTTTCCCCAGCAAGGTGCAAGACCTCAAACTCCGAGTCCGCAAAGGCGTCCACGGCCGCTTGATTGATCGACGACGCACCAAGAGAGCCGCCCGTCACAAGGACACAGGTTGCATCAAGCGGGATCTTGAATCTTGCCCGAGCGGAGGACCGGTCTCTAACCGCAGGCGGCACCGGGCGGCCCGTCACCACATAGCGAGATGCGGTCCGGCCCTCGAGCGGAAACGCGAGACAAACCTTCTTAGCGAACCTAGCTATTAGTCGGTTGGAGATACCAAGGTGACTGTCTGCCTCCGTAAGGACCAACGGTGTGCGTGTTACAACCGCAGCCGCACCGACAATCCCCGCCACATATCCCCCGCCTCCCATGACGACATCAGGTCGTCGAGCACGGATTAGCCTGACCGCCGAGAAGAACGCAGGCACCGCTCGCAGGGCAGCTCGGGAGGCCTTCAGCAGGGAGGTGCGACTAAGTCCTTCGGCGTCGAGCCTGTGGAACGCAAAGCCAGCAGAAGGCACCAAGTCGGACTCCGCTCGATCCCCTCCAGCAAACTCAACCTCCGCGCCGGCCGCGGCCAGGAGCTCAGCGACGCTGAGCGCTGGAATCACGTGCCCGGCCGTACCCCCGGCCGCGATCATGACTCTCATTGGCTTCCCCACTGCTCTCTCCGCGCGAGTCCGGGACAGAGCGCAGCTCGGCTCCGCCCGTTGCCGCAATGTTCAGCAAGAGCCCCGTGGAGCCAAGCAGTACAACGAGATTGGTCGGTCCGAAAGAGATGAATGGGAGAGGCACTCCAGTTAATGGCGCAATTCCGAGAACTACGCAGATGTTGAGCATTGCTTGGCATGTGATCAGGGCTGTAAGTCCTGCAGCAGTGAGCTTGGCATACGGATCCACGGCATCCCGCGCAAGGTTGAGGCCGGCACGCATGAGAGCCCCAAACAGTCCCAAGATCGCAAGCACCGCCAGGAGGCCCAGCTCCTCTCCGATCACCGCGAGGATAAAGTCTGTGTGGGCCTCTGGAAGGTAGAAGATCTTCTGAACGGACTGCCCCGGACCGACCCCAAAGATTCCGCCTGATCCAAGGGCAATCTGACCCTGCACCGACTGAAAGCCGGTGCTATTGCGGGCTCCACTCGCCCAAGGGTCAAGGAACGCTGTAAGCCGCGCAAAGCGGTACGGCTCCATCACTGCATAGATAACTCCCGACCCCACAATCACCCCTGTGATTGGCCCGAGCACCCGCCACGGCATGCCCGCCATCCAGACGATGATCAGTCCGGTGACCACGCAAACCATGGCCGTACCAAGATCCGGCTCGAGAGCAATCAGGAGCCCGCCGAGGATCACAGGCCAAAGAATCATCTTGAGAGCCTCTGTGATTGACCCCATAGCGTCCCTATGGCGGAGCGCAAGGTCGGCTACACAGAGGATCAGCCCGACCTTGACCAGCTCGCTTGGCTGGAAGTTCGTTAGGCCGGCATTGATCCACCGTCGCGCACCGTTGATCTGCTGGCCGATGCCTGGGATCAGGACCACGGTGACAAGCGCGAGCGATCCCAACATCAGCGGAGCCCCCCATGACCTGATCTTCGAGAGCGATACGCGCTGCAGATACAAGCACAGGATTAGCCCGGGAAGCAGGCCTAGAACCAGCGTTCGCACAAGCTGCTGACTGCCGCTGCCGCCTGACTGAAGCGCGTTCTTAGCGGAAGAGGCGCTGTAGATCATCACCACGCCCAGCGAGACCAGAATCGCCACAACCGTGCTGATTACGCGGTGTTCACTAGGGAAGACCAGCGTCCGCTTGACCCGCCGGGAGGGCGCGGCTTTGGGCTTGGTGCTCGTCTGCACGCGAGACTTTGCAGGCAGTGGCTTCCCACCCTTCCGTGGACGGGCGCTCATTCTGCAGCCTCAACGAGGCCTCGGAACGCGAGACCGCGCTCCTCGAAGTTGTTGAACTGGTCAAAGCTGGCGCACGCAGGTGATAGAAGGACGACATCCCCGTTCCGGGCGGTTCTGGCACACGAGGCCACGGCAAGCCGGAGGTCTCCATCGTGCTGGATGTGAACACCGCTGTCTAATAGGGCCTCTTCCAGCTGGCCGGCAGACTCTCCAATGAGATGGAGCGAGAGACACTTGGCGGCAACGGCCGCCCGCAGCGGAGTGAAGTCCTGCCCTTTGCCGTCACCACCCAGGATGAGGTGTACATCCCCATCGAAGGACTCAAGCGCGGTCAGTGTGGAATCAACATTGGTGGCCTTTGAGTCGTTGATCCACCTGACTCCCCTCGACTCCAGAACCAGCTCCAAACGGTGGGCAACACCGTGAAAGCTTCTAAGCCCCTCTACCAACTGGGCTGGCTCAACTCCGCTGATGAGGCAAACGGCTGCGGCAGCCTGAGCGTTGAGTAGGTTGTGCGCTCCGGGTAGAACGACGTCGGCCTGCTCCGCGACGGCCTCACCTTCCCAGAGCAGATTTCCCTCCTTGAAAGCCAACGTACTGTCAGGGGAACCGAACGTAACTCTCCTAGCCAGGCCACGGCCCGACACATCCAAGTCGTGGGGAACCACAGCAACATCCTGCTCGCCCTGCCGGTCGAGAATCCTCAGTTTGGCCTCGTGATACTCAGTGATGGTGCCATGGCGATCGATGTGGTCAGACCCAACATTTAGAACAACCGCGATCTCTGGCGCGAACTGAGCAGCGTCCTCTAGCTGGAAGGACGAGGCCTCGAGGATCAGCGTGGAATCAGCCTCAGCTGACCCAGCAAGTGAAGTAATGGGACGCCCAACGTTCCCCACTACCTCACAGGAAGTTCCAGCCTTGGCAAAGATGTGGCCGATCATCTCGACGGTTGTCGTCTTGCCATTAGTCCCGGTGACAGCAACGACTGGACCAGAGCTGAGGCGCCAGCCGAGTTCGAGTTCCCCCATGACCGCGATGCCCGAATCTTGGGCAGCTTGAATCACTGGAGCAGCAGTTGGTACGCCGGGGCTCTTTATGACCCCCGCGACAGAATCGAGAAACTCCAGTCCGTTGTGTTCAAGGTGAACATCTACGCCAATCTCTTCAAGGTCCACTGCTCCCTCTGGTGACCCGGAGTCAACTCCGATCACCGACTCTCCCCGTGCCACCAAAGCATGCGCCGCCGCCTGCCCGGAGCGAGCTAGCCCGACGACCAGCCAAGGGCCGTGCGGCACTTCCGGCCGGGGGTTTCTGTGCCCAATCATCGGATGCTCGATTGGTAGAGCGTGAACGCAATGGCGCTGAACGCCGCGGCTACGATCCAGAAACGGAGAATGATCTTGGTCTCAGACCACTGTTTGAGCTCGAAATGGTGGTGAATAGGCGCCATCAGAAAGACTCTCCGGCGGAAGAAACGGAACGAGATCACCTGGATCACAACAGAGAGTGCTTCGAGTACAAAGATTCCCCCGAGGAGCACGAGCAGAATCTCAGTTTGGGTCATAACAGCGAGGGCAGCTAAGGCCCCGCCTAAACCGAGAGAACCCGTGTCTCCCATGAAGATGCTCGCCGGAAAACTGTTAAACCAGAGAAACCCGACACAGGCACCGACCAGGCACCCACAGAGCAGCGCGAGTTCCGACTGTCCTGTCGTGAGAAACGTTATTCCGATGTATGCCAATAGAACAATGGCGCAGCAGCCCGCCGCAAGCCCATCCAGGCCATCCGTCAAGTTGACCGCGGAAGTGGAACCAGCGACAACTAGGTAGATGAAGACTGGATAGAGCCAGCCGAGGTCAACCTCGGCATCCACAAAGCGGAGTCTGACCGTCTCAGGAAGACCTACCTTCCTGGTCGCCACCCACCAGAGAGCAACCGAGATGATCATCGTCACGCCAAGCTTTGTTCTCGCCCTCAGGCCGAGCGAGCGCTTCTTGACGATTTTCGTGTAATCGTCAGCAAAGCCGACAAGGGCGCATGCCAGTGCGGTTCCAAACACAGCCATTTCTTCCCATCCACCTGCGGTCAGGATGAGGAATGGAATTGCGATGGAAGCGAAGATGATGATTCCGCCCATCGTGGGAGTTCCGGCCTTAGACATGTGACCTTTCGGCCCGTCCTCGCGGATGTTCTGACCAAACTCCCGACGGGCAATGAACGCAATGAAGCTAGGCGCAAGAAAGAGGCAGATCAGCAACGAGGCTGTGCCCGCTATCAGTACGCGTCCCATTTCAGCCGTCAACCGCCCCAAGGCTTTGGGCTACAACCTCAAGGCCGATGCCCCGCGAGCCCTTTACAAGAACGGTGTCGCCGGACTGAACCAGGTCAGCCAAGCGTTCAGAGGCCTCTTGAGCCGACTCCACCACAACGGCTGTTGCTCCAAAGGCCTTTCCGGAAACCGCTGATAGTGGGCCGACCGTGACCAGAACATCAACCCCGGCGGCCAGGATGTCAGCGCCAAGCTGGGTGTGGAGGGAGACCTCGTCGGGTCCGAGTTCAAGCATGTCGCCCAGCACTGCCACGGCCCTCCCTCCTCGGCGCAGCGACTCCTCGGAAAGATCCGCAAGCGCTGCGCGCATAGACATAGGGTTTGCGTTGTAGCAGTCGTCGATGACGACAATCCCCCCTTCAATGGCCTTTCGCTGCCCTCTGAGACCTGAGAAAGGCACCTTCAAGCGCTTGGGTGGCTGCACACCGACCGCTCCAGCGGCAGCAACAGCTGCCAACAGATTGAGCCGGTTGTGAGGTTGATCGAAGTCCACCTCGACCATGTATTCATCCCCCGCAAGGTCAACCGTCAGAGTCCTGCCTTCAGACCCAACGAGCCTGCAATCACCACCAGGACCAAAGGTCACCGACCTCAACTCGGGACGCAAGTATGGGGCCAGAAGCCCATCAAGCGCAGGAGTGACGCTGACGCCACCTAGAGGAAGGCCTGCGATGAGTTCTGCCTTCGCCTTGGCCACAGCCTCGATGGAGCCCAGTGTCTCAAGGTGAACTGGTCCAGCGTTGAGGACCACTCCCACTGTTGGGGCGGCGATCTGGGTGAGGTGAGCTATCTCTCCCTCCGCTCGCATTGCCAACTCAAGGACAACGAATGAAACCTCGTCGTCAATCCGCAGCAGTTCCAGAGGAAGTCCGACCTCCGTATTGCGGTTACCTGCCGAACTAAATGTGGTCCCGGCGCTTCCTAGGATCGCGCCAAGGATGTCCTTCGTGGACGTCTTGCCGGTCGAACCGGTGATTGCGATCACTGGACAGGAGAGCTGGGAACGCCAGGCGGCAGCAAGAAGACCCAAGGCCTCTACGGGGTCGGGATGAACGAGAAGCCCACCGGTCTGAGGGAGGACCAAGCCATCTGCGCCCGCAGGCGACACAAGCCCGCCCCATGCTCCCGCCGAGATCGCCTCGGCTGTCTTTGTTCCCCCATCGACCCTCTCCCCCGGGATTCCGATGAACAGATTCCCAAGCTCAATCTCGCGAGAATCGCTGGAAAAACCATTCGGATGCCCCTGCCCAGCGTTGACGAGCTGCGCTCCCGTGATGTCAGCGATCTCCTGTGCGGTGAAGCTAGCTCGGCTCATGCCCAGCCCAGCCCGCGGAGTGCCTCGGCGGCAACAACCCTGTCGTCGAATGGAATCTTCCGGCCCTCAGCAAACTCCTGTCCCAACTCATGCCCCTTGCCTGCGATCACCACAACATCGCCGGACGAGGCAAGCCCAAGGGTCGCGGCTATCGCCTCAGCCCGGTCGAGAATGATTTCGCAGCCGCTCTCTGCCCCGGCGGCCACAGCCGCGGCAATGGATGCGGGGTCTTCCGATCGCGGGTTGTCTGAGGTTACGATCGCGATGTCCGCATTCCGCTCGGCGATCATGCCCATCTGAGGGCGTTTACCGGTGTCGCGGTCCCCTCCGCAACCGAACACGCAGAGCACACGGCCGGTAGCGATCTGGCGAGCAGCCATTAGAACGTTTTCGAGCGAATCCGGTGTGTGGGCGTAGTCCACGAGGACAGCGAATGGCTGCCCACGGTCTACCGGCTCAAAGCGCCCCGGTACACGGGAAGCGAGTGGGAGGGCTCCAACAATCTGGTCGAAGCCAACGCCTAGAGCGTGCGCGCCAGCAGCCGCCCCGAGCACATTGGAAACATTGAAAGCCCCAGGTAGTGCCGTCTCAACTGCCGCCTCGCCATCGGGGCCAACGAGCACGAACCGGGAGCCCCTGATGTCGGTCTCTAATCCGATCACACTCCAGTCAGCACCACCGGTAATGCCAAATGTCACTGCGTCCTCGACCTCGGCTGCGAGGATCGCGCCATGCGGGTCGTCGATGTTGATCACCGGGACTCCCCTCGGAAGTTCAGTGAACAGACGTCGTTTCGAATCCCAATACTCAGCCATGGTCCCGTGATAATCAAGGTGGTCCTGAGTCAGGTTTGTGAAGATGGAGGCAGCAAACTCAACGCCGTCGACCCGCCCCAGATCAAGCGCATGAGAGGAAACCTCTATTGCGGCCGCCGTATCTCCGCCGTCCCTCATGCGTGCCAGTAACGCTTGGAGATCGATGGCCTCCGGAGTAGTCCGCCCCGCCTCAAGCACTTCCCCGGCAACAACAGACTCAACCGTGCCCAACAGACCGCACCTGATCCCTACTTGTTCCAAGATTGTCCGGACTAGGTAAGCGGTTGTTGTCTTCCCATTTGTGCCTGTAACACCCAAGACGTTCAGGTCGTGGGATGGATTGCCATGGAACCTAGACGCGGCGGGGCCCATCGCTTGCCGTACATCCGGGACAACCACCTCAGGAACTCCAAGGTCAAGTGGCCGTTCTACTACAAGTGCGACCGCACCCCGATCTATCGCGAGCTGCGCAAAATCGTGGCCGTCGCGCGTGAAGCCTGGGACGCAGAAGAAGAGTGTGTCGCTCGACGCCAGCCGATCGTCATAGGCGAGATTGGTGACCTCAAGGGCAGCCTCCGGGCCTTCAGACTCCAGAAGAATGTCGCCTAGCCGCACGGAGGACCTCAGCGCGGTGAAATGCCCAGGTAGGGCAGGGCGAAGGCCATGATTCGTGAGAACGCTGGGGCAGCTACTGAGCCTCCGTAGATGTCCCCTTGGGGTTCATCTACAAGAACAGCGGTGAGCAGCTTGGGGCTCTTGGCGGGCGCAAAGCCGATAAACGAGGCGATGTAGCGCGAGTCGGAATACGTCCCCGTTGCCGGGTCAACCTTCTGTGCGGTTCCGGTCTTTCCCGCCAGATCGAAGCCTGGGATCTCTGCCCCTGAAGCCGTGCCGCCTTCTGCGAGCACGCCACGGAGCATCTTGCGGATCAGACGTGAAACCCGTTCAGAAATCACGCGATGTCCGGGAGTTGCTGGGATGGAAACCCCGTTGGCTCGTTGAGCAATCCTTGGAGACCGGAGAATTCCCCCGTTGGCGAGTGCCGCGTACCCCTGCACCATCTGAAGGGGCGTGACGGACAGCCCCTGTCCCATCGCCTCGTTGCCAACCGTGGCAGATGAGTACTTCGAGAGTGGGAGAACCAAGCCTTGCTCCTCACCAGGGAAGCCTGACTTCGTTGGACTGGCAAACCCGAACCGTCTGATCCAGTGATCGAGCTTCTGCCGCTTCATCTGGAGCCCAATCAGCGCCGCTCCGACATTGCTCGACTGGGCGAGAATCTCTGACACACTGAGCGTCTCATCCCCGCGGTCGTGCGCGTCCTTGATGGTCTTATCGCCGATGTGCAACAGGGTCGGAAGGTTGAAGGGTGTTGATGGAGTCACCTCCCCTTCCTCAAGCGCACTAGCAACCGTGAACGCCTTGAATGTTGAACCCGGCTCATAGGTGAAGCCGCTGGCCCGGTTCATCTGCGCGTAGTCCGACGCGTTGCCAATCGTGTTTGCGTTGACGGCCGGCCAGTTAGCGAGGGCCAAGATGTTCCCGGTCCTAGGGTCCATAACAATGGCTGTTGCGCCTTTGGGCTGAAACACGCGACCTACACCAGCGAGGACCCGTTCAACCTGATCTTGGACCGGAGCATCAATTGTCAGCTGCAAGGTGGAACCCGTGCGCACAGCTTTCGAGTCCGTCACCAAGATGGGCTGCCCAAGTCGGTCAGTAACCGTTGTCCGTTGCCCATCCGTCCCAGCGAGTGTCTTGTCGAACGAGAGTTCCAAACCAGAGAGTCCATGACCTTCATCCCCAACAAGCCCGATCAGCTGCCCAGCCTGAGCTCCCCGCGGGTAGGACCGGCCCATGGTCTTCTCGAAGTCAATCCCGTCAATCTTCAGCTTGCGTACCCGCTTGGCATCCGATACGGACACTCTCCGAGCTAGCCGGACATATTGCTGATTGCGGTTAGAAAGCTTGGCCTGGATTTCCGCAACATTGCGTCCCAGAAGCGGAGCCAGTTGGGAGGCAACCCGTGCCGGATGCGAGATCATCATTGGATCGGCCGTGACGGTCACCATCGGCTGCGAAACAGCAAGTTCAACCCCGTGTCGATCAGTGATATCGCCCCTAGCTGCTGGCACTGAGGCGGTTATCGACTGTTGAACGGCAGCGTCCTTCTTCAGGCTTGCTGCGTCAACGACCCCAACCTGAAAAGCCCTGGCTCCCGCGAGCACAACAACAGCCCCCAACAGGAACTTAAGCCGTTGGGCGCGGAGATCGAAGCTGCGTTGCTTCGGCCGGGCCACCCGCTACCCGCTGAGCGGAGCCGAACCGCCATCCGTGGCAGCGGCTGTCGTACTCGGGGTCTTCGGTGCTTGGTGAGAAGGCGCTGAAGGTTGTGACTGCGAGCTAGCAACTGTTGTGGTGCCTTGGGATTGGGGAACGGATGGTGCGCTGGACGCCGTAGAAGATTGGTTAGAGGCTGTATTTCCGCTCCCGTCGACCATGCCCGCGCCGTTACTTCCCAAGGGTGAGAGGAGGGCGAGAGCGCGACTGGCTGACCCGGCCCTCCAGGAGGCAAAGTGGCTTGATCCAACTGGTGGCTCTACAAAGCCCATCCGCTGTGCCTCCGCGACGATCCTGCTGTCAGAGCCGAGGGCTGACACTCCCATACGAAGCTCCGCGTTCTGCCTCTCGAGTAGAGAGATTTTCGCGACGTTTGTGCCGATTCCGGCGTTGATGTGGAGAAGTTTTACTTGCATGAAGACAAGCCCTACAAGGAGCACTGCGACCACCCCGATCCAAACCCGTGTGCTCGCAAGAAACTCTGTTACGGCATGGTCGGGGGCCGTCCGGACGACACCGACAATGTCCTTGGGCCTAGGGACTCTCAGTGCTGGACGGTGAGGCCTGAGGCCGCTGAGATCAAAGCTCGGAAGCTGAATCCTTGGAAGCTCAACGGCAGGGAGCGAAAGTTCCACTGCTGGGCTGCTGCTCAGGCCAACTGCGGCTACCGATGCTCTTGTCGCCCGTCCGGAAAAGCGGCGAGCGCTGCCTCTGCCTGCTCGCACACCCGGGCGCTGAACTGAGGCCGGCCTGCTTCTCGCCGGTGCAGCTGGCTTTGCGGGCCGAGCCGGGCGCGGCGCCTCAACAAGTGCCACAACATGACGCCGGCGGGATCCCACATCTGCGGGCATTGTCCTCGCGGCTGCTGTGGCGGCGGAAGGGGTCATGCCTCAACCTTGCGGACTACACGGAGCCGGGCCGACCTTGACCTCGGGTTCATTGCGATCTCCCCGGCGGTTGGCACAACGGACCGGCGGGTGATGAGCTCCCCTTCCGGCGTTCGGCCGCATCCGCAGACTGGGAGGTCTGGTGGGCAGATGCAGCCCTTGCATCGCTTGGCTAGGAAGTGCTTGACTCGCCGGTCCTCGAGGGAGTGGAAGGAGATCACGGCGAGACGCCCGCCTGGGGCGAGAATCTCCCATGCTGCCGGAAGTGCCTCATCGAGCTGCCCGAGCTCGTCGTTGACTGCAATCCGCAGGGCCTGAAAGGTGCGCTTGGCAGGGTGCCCGCCGGCAAATAGGGCGGGCGCTGGAACAGCACGCTCAATGCATGACACAAGCTCGCCTGTGGTGGTGATCGGCGCCCTAGCGCGAGTTCTGACGATCTCTCGGGCAATAACCACTGCGTGGCGTTCCTCGCCGAACTCTCTAAACGTGTTCGAGAGCCTGCGCTCATCCCAATCATTGACCAGATCTGCGGCTGTTAGACCGGTTGTTGGGTCCATTCTCATATCCAGCGGTACGTCGCAGGAATATGAAAAGCCCCGGTCTCGTGTGTCGATTTGCATAGAGCTGACGCCGAGGTCAAGAAGCACCATGTCGGCTCTGAATTCCTTCGCCGCGAGGCCCCGTAGACCTTCTACAAAGTCCGACCGAATGAAGGTGGTGTCCGCGGGAGAAACCGCTGCAAATTCGGCAAATCTCTCCTCTGCGGCTGGGTCTCTGTCAATTGCTGTTAAGTGGCCCTTTGATCCAATGCGGTCAGCCAGCAGACCAGCATGGCCACCGCCCCCAAAGGTTGCGTCCACGACGCGTTCCCCGCGGGCCGGTGCGAGGAGGTCAATGACCTCCCCTGCGAGTACGGGGACGTGAGTTGAAACCATCTCAAGCATCGGCGCCGATTGCGTCGGTGAGGTCGAGGATGGTCGGAGAAACTTCAGCGTCATAGGCAGCCCAGGCCTTGCGGTCCCAGACTTCAAAGGCATCGTCGTTGCCAATCACGGCAACTTCACGCTCGATCACAGCGTGTTCCATGAGCTTGGCCGGGATCATTATCCGACCTGCTGCGTCAAGTTCAGTCTCAAACGCACTAGCGGAGAGCACCCTGCGGAACCGTCGTGCTTCAGGAGTCATGCCACCGAGAGCATCGAGCATGGACTTGCTCCACTCGTCGTACCCCTTGGGAGTCCAAACGCTGACGCAGGTCTCAATACCTCTGGAGATGATGGCTCCCTCACCGAGTGGCCCGCGGAACTTGACCGGCACGGTGAGCCGGTTCTTCGCGTCCAAGGTGTGGTCGTAGGTGCCGAGGAAAGACATTTTGATCTCGAGTGGATTGGCGCCGGGGCGTTTGGTTGGGAGGAACCTCGCGCCCCGGCTATCGATCCAACAACCGGGACACTAGCCCACTTCGCCCCACCTTGCAACTATGTTTATCCACTTCGCCCCACAATGATGTCATTTGGGCTCGCAAAACACAGCTACGCCCCGTGCCTAAAGGGATTCCCCCGTGGGATCGCTCATCGCACTAACTCTGCATTTCCTTGCAAGGAACCCATTCAAGTCTTTCCGCCGGGCTCATCCGGGCAGTCCGGCGACAGCAACCGCACCCGCCAGGAGGAGCGCCGACGGGACAAGCACAAGCGCAACGACAAGCTGAATCAGCGGAGCTACCTTGGCGGCACGCTCGGTCCGACGCACCGTCTGCTCTGCTGAGGCCGCTCTCGCCACGGCCGTCACAGGCTCCAGCGCCGAACCACCACTCCGGAACTCTGACTCCAGCGCCATCCTCAAGCTCGACACACGGGGGTCTCCCCCAACCTGAGTGAACACATCCAGCGCAACCCGGACGGGAGCCCCAACCTCAGCCATCGCGCATGCCCTGCGAGCAGCCAGAGAGAGTGGGTCCGAACGATGCCTGCAGGCGTAGTCCAGAGCATCGAAGGGGCCCAGTCCAGCCGCAAGGCCGGTCGCTAAGTCCGCTGCCACCTCGGGCACGGCCTCAGACACGCGACGGGTCTCCCCCCAGCCGCTAGGGAGCTTGACCTGAAGTAAGCGTCGGTGTCGAGTCCGATCAACACGCGCATGCCCTCCCACTGCTGCCATTAGTGCAGCTGACCCAAATAGCCCTGCTACTCCAGCCCCAAGCTGACCAACGGAGATCATCGCAGCGGAAATGAGGCAAGTTGCCGGACGACAAGCAGGCCTGTCCCTTGCAGCACACCAGCCACAAGCAGCATCCCGATGCTCAAAGGATTGGAGCAAACCCGAGACAAGCGGCCGGGCGCGACCAACCCCAACCCGAGCAACGCAAGGACTGGCATTGAGCAGACCAGATTCGCCGTGAACCGCGCCTGCGCAGTGGCGGCCCGTGCATCATTCCTCGTGCGTTGAGCCGACTCACCAGCTGATGCAACCGCGCGGAGCGACCTCACAAGGTCGCCTCCGCAGCGCTGATGGATCGAGATCGAGAAGGCCGCTGGAGCCCAGAGGTCCCCACTCGGTCCCGCAGTAAGCCGCCTCAGAGAGCGGTCCACCGAACTCCCCCTTTCGCAGTCATTGGCTAGCACTCGCAAAGCTCGACTCCCCGGCCCGTTCCCTGAACGACCCACTGATCTAGCTGCCTCCATCACTGTCTCTCCAGCCTCAACCCCATCAGCAAGCGCTCTGAGCAGACCCGGCACCGAGCTTTGAATGGCTCTCCGCCGGCGCCCACCAGCGGCACGGCTGATCAGAAGGCGGCCGCTATCCCTCCCTCTCATGCCACAACGGCGGAGCGTCGCCGAGCCTGATGCGACCACCAGCAAGTTGCTCACAACGCCTGCTGCGGCAATCCCACTTCCGGTCACCAACTACCTCCGGTGGGAATCCTGAGCAGTGCAGCCACCCGTGGCTCTCCACAGGCCCTCCATTTCGGCGGGAGTCCGAGGCCAGGGTCGAAGTAGACATCCTCCGTGGCTAATCCAGCCGTATCCCGAAATACCGACACCCGCGTGACTCGCCGAACCCCCTCCTGGTCTCTCTCCTGATGAACGAAGAGATCAAGTGAACTCCGAATCCTTGTCTCAATCGCCGCATGGGGAAGGCCTGACGCGGCCTGATGCACAAGCCCTGTGAGGCGCTCAATCGCGCCTGCGGGCGAGGACGCGTGGATGGTTGACAGGGAGCCCCCGTGTCCTGTGCCCAGAGCATCCAGCAAGTCAAGAGCTTCCGCACCCCTAACTTCACCCAAGATGATTCGGTCTGGACGCATCCTCAATGCGTTGCGCACTAGGTCCCTGATTGAAACCTCACCCCTCGATGTCACCCCGGGAGGCCTGGACTCAAGCCCAACCACATGGGGATGGTCCAACCGCAGCTCTGCTGCGTCCTCAATGGTCACGACTCGTTCCGATGGGGGAATGCACCGAGCCAGAGCAGCGAGAGTTGTGGTCTTCCCAGACCCCGTCGCACCGCTGATCATCAGATTCAATCCGCCTTCCACTGCGCCCACGAGCAACGCGGCAAGATCCGGCTCGACCGTCCCCTCTTCGATGAGGTCATCGAGGGACATTCCCTCGGATCTAAACCTTCTGATCGTCACTAGGGGGCCGTTCGGAGCAAGCGGTGGAAGGACAACATTTAGTCGCGATCCATCCGGCAGCCGGGCGTCGGCGATAGGAGCCGAATCGTCAGCCCTCCTCCCGGAGCCCGCCAACATCCGATCAATGGCCTCTCGAAGGTCCTGCCTTGAGCCAAAGGTGAGGTCGGTCCGCTCAATCTCCCCGCCTCGTTCCACCCAGACCTCAGCAGGGCCGTTGACCATCACCTCAGTCACCGCTGGGTCTCGCATCAGCGCCTCAACCGCTCCTAGCCCTCTTGCCTCTGCAACCAGTCGCGCAACGAGCGCTGCCCTTTCCTCCTCAGGAAGTACGGATGCTTCTCTCAAGACAACATTGCTCATGATTCCCTCGACGCTCAGCGCCTGATCGTGACTGGTCTCGTCGAGGGCGATGGATTTGAGCCATGTGATCACATCGTCCGTCACCTCTTCACCCAGACCGCTCAAGGGGAAGTAGCCGGACCTCTGCTCCAGCGGACGCGGCGCCGGCGAGCGCCAGAGCCGATCTGACGGATGCGCGCAGGTCGGCAACGACTCGATTGCCCCTGGTCCCGTCCTGATCCATCGCATGCCTCACACCCAGCAATTCCATACGCCGTCCGAGGAAGCGCGGCCGATGCCCAGGCATCATCACGAGAACATCGACGACCCCTCCAGGCTTCAAGAGAGACAGAGGCGCCACCGCCTCAACTGTCGCAACTCGTTCACCCGCTCGGAGCGGGGCCTGCCCGCCACCCGAGGCCGGGCGGGTTGTCCCGGGCCCGAGCAGACTTCCCGCTGGGAGCTCAACAGTGCTCACGAGGCCAGCCAGCGCATCCTCAGTGGTAACCACACCGGGAGCAGCCCAGCGCGTTGGGACCTCAACCAGAACGACATTTGCCGCTGAGAGCAGGGTTCCAGCCTCAACCCGGGTCCTGACAGTCGCAACCCTGGTCACAGGCCCTATCTCCGCCTGTAGGGCGGTCTCCCGGGCCTCCATCCGCCCCTCAGCCCAAATACCGACGGTCAGGCTCACAAGCCCGATCACAATTTGACGCCGATACCGCTTCACTGCTCATCGCTAGCTGACACCAACTCCAGCGACGCCCGATGGACTGCCCCACTTCTGATGTTGAGCTGTCCCCCGCTCCTGCGGGCAAGTCGCGAAGCAATCCGAAGACCGCGGCCCCGGGTAGGTCCGTGTGGCCGGTCCGCCTGCGGGCTTGGGTTGGTGACCACCAGCGAAACCCTGCCAGCCGTCCGCTGGATGCCAATCTCCACTGGACCGCTCCCATGCTCTACGGCATTGGCAACAAGATTGGACGCAGCTTGGGCCACCTCAGTCGGGTCACCCAGCGCCTCCGCCAAACCACCTGAAACCTTCGACCCCAGCGATATCGACCCTCCCCTCCCTGACGCGAGGGGCGCCCAAGCACGGGCAAGCTGCTCAGCGACACTCGAGAGATCCACTGGGACAAGGACTGGGCACCGCCGACGGCCTCCCATCGAGTCCAGCGCCAGAGCAGCTCGTCCAATCTCCCCTCTGAGCGCAGTGCAGTGTGAATCCACGCGTTGATTAGAAGCCTCCCTTGCAACACAGTCAAGGCCAAGCATGACCGCAGCAAGAGGACGCCGGGCCTCATGAATCGCGTCAAGTAGCAACCCGCTCCGGCGATGAAGGAGCGCCCAGTTGACCAGGACCAACCCCGCCATCGCCGCACCCCCAAGCAGCCAAGCCAACGAAGTCATGCCGCAACCGGCCCATCAACAAGTCGGTAGCCCACTCCCCAAACGTTCACAACCAGGTGATCTCCCTCGACGGAGAGCTTTTGCCGCAGCCGGCACGCATGCGAGTCAAGCGTTCTGGTTGAGCCCAGTGACCTGAACCCCCAGACATCCCGCAGAAGCTCCTCCTTGGTGAAGACTCTGGTCGGCTCAGTTGAGAGCGCCCGAAGCAGCGCGTACTCCTTCTGCGACAACGCCATCTTCCGTCCCCTCAGGGTCACATCCCGGGACGGAGGATCAATCTCAAGCGGTCCCACGCGAATCCTTCCTTCGCTGCGCCTGTGGTTAGAACGCCTAAGTAAGGCAGCGACCCTAGCTCTCAACTCGGGATAGGAGAACGGCTTCACGAGATAGTCATCCACACCCTGGTCAAATCCGCGCAAGCGATCCAATTCCCCCGAGCGCCCCGTCACGACAATCATGGGAACAGAGGGATCAAGCCTGCTCGCAATCCCGTCGCTTGCCCTGACGGAGCGGACAACGTCAAGTCCATCCTGATCGGGTAGACCGAGATCCAAGACAACCAAGTCCGGGAACTTGGTTTCCATCAGCCGCAGTGCGTGACGTGCACAGTCAGCTACCAACAGCTCGTAGCCATCGGCCGTTAGGTTGTCCGCGAGAAATGTTCTCGTCGCGTCATCGTCCTCGGCCACCAGAATTGTGAACTTCTCTTGATCGTTCATACAACCCCTAGTCCGGCAACTTCCATTCTTCGCCCCACCGAGTTTCGAGTCGAGACCAGCCGCAATTCGCCTGTGATCTCGTGGCTCACACAGGTGCAATGGGCTGTGCACCTGAGGGGCCTAAGAAGGAGTCCCGCTTAGGATCACGACGCTGCCGCCGTCGGACTACAGATGTCTCCATTCGTCGGCAGCTATCGATCTAATGAACGAAATAAGAGGCGACTACGACTCCGGTGACGAGTTCGTGCTCGAGTATGGGGAACTCCGGTTCACCTTCAACGAGCGGGACTTCGAGGAAAGATGCGAACAAGCCGCAGTGCGGCTGGGGTTCGTGGGCACAGGGCTGGGCGCAGAGGAGCGCGAAGACCTAGTCAACCTCGTTGTTAACGGCGAGGTTTCTCAATCCGCATCTGCCCTAGGTGAGCATGTAAACGAGTGCTGGCATCAGCTCACAGGCCCTTCAGAGCGGTCACTGGTCCATTGGCTCAGGCGACTTGTCTTCCGGGGTGCTTGGCTAGACCAGCGAGTCAAGGAAGGCGAACTGGACATCCGCTGGGACTCTGACCTCGGAGGCTTCCGCTACATCCAGCCAACACGCGGCGGAGAGCCAATACAGCTCCAGAGCGAACCATCATGGGGCCGCGTGGTCTACATCCCCAGGGAGCACCACTAGGATCAGCTAAGAAACACTGAGTACCAAGCGCCAAGAGCGCTTTTTTAACGCCCTCAGCCGCACTTCACCCAACCGGACTTCAGCGCTTCTTGAGCGCGTCCGCGTGAGCCTTTTGGTAGCCCTTCAATCCACGACCGTCAAGCAACAGGTCCGGCCTGATCGTTGAGCTCCGGTTGATATCCACCGATGGGAACTTCGCAGCTGCGGCCTTGGCCTGATCAAACGCGACAACAGTTGTCTCGCCACCAATTGGGCTGCTGGCTACAACAACCACCGTCAGGGAGCCGCCCTTGGGCTTCATCCCAGCCGAGGCAAGAGCCTTGCGGACAGCTGCCCCTGGAAGGTCATCCACGGAATCAACAAGCACTACGGCAGCGCCACCCCTAGAGGTAGAACGCTTGGCCTTGTCCAGTGCGCGCTCAACCGCCCGTGCGCGGGAATCAGGCGAGCTATCAAGGGTTTCAACGGCAAGTGGCTCAACTGGAGCCCACTCGCCCTCTTCCTCCTGTCTAACGCCGCTGAGGACCGTGAAGACCTCAACCCCGTCGGATGCCCTCAGAGTCGCTGCAAGTGCCCTCAGAGCCGTGCTCTTACCTGAGTGTGGCCCACCGTGGAATACAACGCGAGAACCCTTGCCGATCGGGGCAACCTTGTCAATTTCAGCAAGTGTCGCGTCCCCGCCGAGTGCGATGTGCTCAGTTGGGAGGGAGATCGGGGCTGGCTTCGCAGAGCGCGTTGGTGCTACTGGAGCCACATCATCAGCGCTGGCGCCATTAATGGTCTCAATCCGCACGAGCGAAGGATGCCGCTCGGAACGCCGGGGCGCCCTTACCGGCCCGCCGATCGTGTCGCCGTCGCTAAGTTCGAGCCTGCGAATCTGCGCTGCGGAAACATAGACCTCTGCCCCTCCACCCTTTGGCTTCAGGAAACCCGATCCGGAGCCGTGAACGCTAAGGGTTCCCTCAACTGGCTCGGATGGCTCTGTCTGCTTTGGACCGCGGTCGTCGCGGCGGCGAGATTCAGATCTATCGCGCGATGAATCTGAACGATCGCGGGGCTCACGGGACTCACGGGATTCACGCGGCTCACGCTGCTCGCGGGAACGCGGACGACGCTCACGCGGTGGCGATGTTGACTCGGTCTCAGCTGACTTACCCTCAGAAGGATCTCCTCCTTGGGACTCGATCATGCGATCAATCAGATCGGCCTTACGAAGTCGGCGGTAACCGTCGATTCCGAAGCCTGCTGCTATCTGATGCAGGTCTGCAAGTGGGCTGGCCTCGAGGGCCTCGCGGGAAAGAACTGACATTTGTTGTTACTCCTTGTGTGATCGGTGGGCGTCTGGCCACGTTGAACACAGTGACCAGCGACTCATGGTTGCGTAATCGAGCCTAGCGCCCCAGCGGCCCTAGCGTCGCTCTCAGGCCTGCTCTTCTCTACGAAGCTCCTCGGAGAGCACGGCTTCAGATGGGAGATCTTGACTGCCATCGAGCAAGCCTTGGACTGTCAGGAAGTCCCTGCAAGCGGCAACATCGTGAACACGGAAAATGTGGTTTCCGCGGCGGGCACCCCAACCAAGCGCAGCCAATGTGCCAGCATCGCGCTCCCGCGGCGGGCGACCAGTGGCAGCCCCGATGAAGTCTTTACGGCTAAGAGCAAGGAGGACTGGTCTGCCGAGAGCCTCCACCCTGCCAAGCCCCCTGAGAACCTCGACTGTTTGCGCCGGCGTTTTGCCGAAGTCAGGCCCAGGATCCGTGATGATCGACGCCTCAGCCACCCCTCTTGACACTGCAAAAGCAATCCTCTCCTCAAGAAACGCGACCACATCGTCAAGCATCCGACCGTCCATGCTGCGATCAAGGAGCTTCTCCTTGGGCTTTGCCCGGGTGTGCATGATCACCAGAGCTGCACCCGTTTCAGCACAAACATCGGCCAACTCTGGGTCCCGTAGCCCACTGACGTCATTGATGATCACCGCCCCAGCTTCAATGGCCGCGCGCGCTACCAGCGGCTTGTATGTGTCGACCGAGACGACGGCTCCCAACTCACCTGCCACTCGCTCAATTACTGGGACTACCCGATCCACTTCGTCCTGGGCATCAACTGCTGGCTTGTTTGTGATGCCTGACTCACCACCAATGTCGATGATGTCTGCTCCGTCCGCGAGCAGACGCGAAGCCAGCTCAACACGGTCATCCACGGTCTTGGCGCCGCCAACATCGGAGAAAGAGTCCGGGGTGGCGTTCACGACCCCCATTAGCCACGGGCGGTCCTCAATGACCAGCGTTCGGTCGCAGGCAGGAACTTCGAACCGGGTCATGCTGGAACAGCTGGAACCGAAACACCCTCAGCTTCAGCCTCGGCAATGAAGGCGGAGACCTCAAGCGCCTTACGGTCCTCATCCCAGCCAAGCTCGTTCCCAAGTGCATCTGCGACACGCGCTGCTACTCCTGAGCCAATGTCAGCTGCTTCACGCCCGGCCAGCAAGGCCAACCTCGTGCGCCGAAGCAGAACATCGGCCACCGTCGCCGCCTGCTGCTCGCGAACGGCCCAGACAACCTCGGCGAGGATGTCATCGAGCCCAGCAACCACAGGCTGCGCAAGCTCACCTCGCTCTGCCGCCACGGCCAAGACCCCTTCCGCGGCCTTGCCATAACGGCCAGCAAGCGCTGCGTACGAAGCGTCGGGAACACCCTCAACGCGTGGCAGGTCCTCAGGATTTATGGGACGCCCAAGCGCAGTCTCACGGGTTCGGCAAGGGGCATCTGCGCCTTCGCGGGCGACAATCCTATCGACGGTCATTTCAGCCATTGCGCGCCAAGTAGTCAGCTTCCCGCCGGTGATCGTGATCATCCCGGAGGACGTTTCATAGAGCTCTGCCTTGCGTGAAATGTCCACTGACTTCTTCCCCTCAGCGGGAGCGATGAGAGGCCGCACGCCGGCGAAGGCCCCGGCAACATCGCCAGGTCCAAGATCCGTCTCGAAGAACTCGTTGACGGCGTTGAGGAGATAGTCCACATCAGTATCTGAGGGCGGAACATTCTCTAGGGACTCGGACTCATAGTCGTTATCGGTCGTCCCAATTAGAGAGCGCCCAAGCCACGGCAGAGCAAAGATCGAGCGCCCCTCTCCAGCTGGCACGATCACGCCAGAGTTCAGTGGCAGAAGATCTCGGTCAATCAGGATGTGAGTCCCGCGACTTGGTCGGATGCGTGGGACTTCAGCCTCGTCACGGAGTTCCCCAGGACGCAGTCGGTCAGCCCACACTCCGGTCGCATTGATGACATGCGCGGCCTTAATAGTCACCTCTCCGCCACCGGAGATCTCCGCCGTCACCCCGGTAGCGCGCCCACCGGACTCAACAAGTCCAGTGACATTGACGCGGTTGGCTACGACAGCTCCCCAGCGGCAGGCCTCCTCAAGCACGGTCAGGACAAGTCGAACATCGTCCGTTTGGCAGTCATAGAAAAGGTATCCGCCTGTCGGCTTGCGGTCCTTCAGCGCTGGGAGGAGGTTGACGACTTCCTCCCCGCTGATTTCTCTGTGCCGGTCTGGACTCCAGTCGGCTGGGTCCGGCTCGACATCCGCAGCATCTTTCCTCTTACGCGCACTGCGTAGCGTTGGCAGAGCCAAACCGTCATACATGTTCAGCGCAACTCCCACGAGCCGGTCGGGGTGCTCACCCTCAAAGGCCGGGACAACCATCTTCAGTGGCTTGACCAAATGCGGCGCCATGTGGACATTGACCTGCCTCTCCAGCAGAGCTTCCCGCACGAGCCCTAGGTCGAAGCTCTGGAGATAACGCAATCCGCCGTGGACTAGCTTGCTTGAACGGCTCGAGGTGCCAGAGGCATAATCGTTCCGCTCAACTAGGGCAACGCTGTACCCCCGTGAAGCCGCGTCGAGGGCAACTCCTGCCCCTGTGATCCCACCGCCAACGACTAGGACGTCGAAGGACTGCGTGGTCAGGGCTTTGAGGGCTTGGTCTCTGCTGAGCATTACTTCCTACAGATTAGAACGCTAATCGGGCGGCCAAGCAAAAGGTGATTAGAGCGACTGAACCTCAGCGGTGATTTCGCCGACCGATTCCTTGGCGTCACCGAACAGAAGTGATGTCTTCTCGTCGTAGAACAGAGGGTTGTCAATGCCAGCAAAGCCGGCTCCCATCGAACGCTTGAGGACAACTACTGCGCCCGCGTTACTGACCTCGAGGATCGGCATTCCGTAGATTGGGGATTCCGGAGAGTCCTTGGCTGCAGGGTTAGTCACATCGTTGGCACCAATGACCAAGACAACATCCGTGCGAGGGAACTCAGGGTTGATGTCGTCCATCTCCTTGAGCTGGTCGTAAGGAACATCAGCCTCGGCAAGCAGAACATTCATATGACCTGGCATACGCCCGGCCACTGGGTGGATGCCAAACCGAACCTCGACACCCTTGCCCTCGAGCACACGGGTGAGCTCCTTGACTGCGTGCTGAGCCTGAGCGACAGCCATGCCGTATCCGGGGACGATCACCACGAGCCGCGCGAAGGCGAGCTGAATCGCGACATCTTGGGCGCTGGTAGAACGAACGCTCTTGCCTTCAGTGTCGTCGTCACCACCGCCGGTAGCGATTGTTCCGCCACCGAAGCCACCCGCGATGATTGAAGGTACCGAGCGGTTCATTGCCACTGCCATCAAGTTGGTGAGGATCGTGCCTGAAGCGCCGACAATCATTCCGGCGACAATCAGCACAGTGTTCTGAAGCGCGATACCCGCAGCAGCGGCCGACAGACCGGTGAACGCGTTAAGCAGCGAGATGACGACGGGCATGTCAGCTCCGCCAATAGGCAGCACGACAAGGTTGCCGAGCAGGGCCGCTGAGACGAGAATGCCGATGAACAGCCCTTCTGACTCTCTTCCGGTGGCAATCAGGACCGCGCAGCCGACTGAGATGATCAGAAGAGCGAGGTTGATGAACTGCTGACCTGGAAGCTGGATCGGACGCCCGGGAAGTATCTCCTGGAGCTTGCCAAAGGCGATATTGGAACCCCAGAATGAAACGGAGCCGATGATCGCCGCAAAGAGTGTCGGGATCAAGATCTGAAGTTCAGGGTTGCCACCTGACTCAAGCGCGTGCCTATATTCAGACCACGAGATCAGGGCGACGGCTCCACCACCAACGCCGTTGAAGAGCGCGACCATCTGCGGAACAGCGGTCATCTTGACCTTGATTGCTGACGGGATACCAATCGCCGTGCCGATTACCAGACCGAGGACGATCAGCCAGACATCGCTCCAGCCGCTGATGATGGCTGGGAGCGTCTCTCCGTGGACCTGTCGTTCGCCAAGAAGAAGAGTTGCCACAACGGCGATAACCATGCCTACTGCCGCAATCTTGTTTCCTCGGACTGCGGTGTTTGGGCCGGTCAGACCGCGCAGGCCAATGATGAAAAGCGTGAAGGCAACGATGTAAAGAGCGTTGACGAAGTCGGGGCTGCGGAACCAGACGGTTGCGAGTGTCATGACTCAACCTCGTCGGCTGGCGCTTCTTCCTTCACCGGATCGGGTTTGCGCTTAAACATCGAGAGCATGCGGTCAGTTACAAGGAAACCGCCGATCACGTTGATCGTGCCGAAGGCAACCGCGACCACTAGGAGCACCTTCGAAAGTGTGCTTGATGCCTGCGAAACAACAAGAAGCGCACCAACGAGAACGATGCCGTGAATGGCGTTAGTGCCCGACATCAGCGGCGTGTGAAGTGTGTTTGGCACCTTGGAGATCACCTCGAAGCCGACGAAGGCTGCGAGAACGAGGATTGCGATTTCAGTAAGAAGATCCATGGTTTCCTTTGGCTACTGGCCGGCTGCGGCCTTGGCGCCTTCGTTGACGATCTGACCACCCTTGGTGATGCAGGCTCCCGAGATGATCTCGTCCTCAAAGTCCAGTGCGAGATTCCCGTCTTCACCGGTCATCAGGCCGAGAATCGATTCGATGTTCTTGGCGTAGAGCTGTGACGCGTGCTCGGCCATGGTTGAAGGAATGTTCAGCGGTGCGCAGATCTTTACGCCCGAGTGAATGATCGTCTCGCCTGGCTGCGTGAGTTCACAGTTTCCGCCAGCCTCGCCTGCGAGGTCAACGACAACTGAGCCTGGCTTCATGCCCTCAACAGCGGCAGCAGTCACCAGCTTGGGTGCTGGTCGGCCTGGAACAAGCGCAGTTGTGATGACCACGTCAACCTTGCCGATTGCCTCTGTAAGAAGTTCCTGCTGGCGGGCACGCTGCTCGTCGGTGAGCTCCTTGGCGTAGCCACCTTCACCTTCAAGGTCTCCACCAAGGTCAAACTCAAGGAACTTCGCGCCGAGCGACTCAACCTGTTCCTTAACAGCTGCACGGACATCGAAAGCTTGGACGACAGATCCGAGGCGGCGAGCTGTGGCAATTGCCTGAAGTCCAGCAACGCCGGCTCCAAGAACAAGAACGGTTGCTGGACGAATGGTGCCAGCTGCAGTCATCAGCATTGGGTAGAACCGGCCGAGCTCCTGAGCGCCGATCAGCGCTGCGCGGTAGCCAGCAACGTTGCTCTGCGAGGACAACGCGTCCATTGACTGCGCGCGGCTGATCCGCGGAACGGACTCCATCGCAAATGAGGTCACGCCCGAAGCTGCGAGCGCCTTGACGCCCTCACCGTTGCTGAGCGGCTGAAGGAATCCGACAAGAACGGAGTCAGCCCTAAGGGCTGCCGTCTCGTCAAGCGAAGGTGGGGCAACAGCGACGATCACGTCGGCTGCGATCACCTCGCTACGTGCCGAGGCAATCTTGGCTCCCGCTTCAGCGTAAGCCGCGTCGGGCAGCATGGCTCCGGCGCCGGCGCCAGCCTCGACGATTACCTCGTGACCGGCCTTGGTCAGCTTGGCGACCACGTCAGGAACGAGAGCTACTCGCTGCTCGCCAACTGCTGTCTCTTTTGGGACACCGATTCTCATTGGCGCGAAAATCTAGCGGTTGGCTCCACTGAAGGCCCGCACGAGCACTCCGAGGAGGTGCCCTGCGACCACTGCGGTCCTCACGGACGCAACCCGCCCGGCATCCACCCTGATGCGCTTGACCCTTATGGCCTCTGCCTTTTTGGCCCTCTTCTTCCGAGCAGCGGCGGCGGAAGCGGGCGTCCCTGAGGCTCCATTCGCTGACTGTGATCCTGCTGCCCCAAAACTCCTCTGATGAGCCAAAGTCACAATCGGCAGGTTGCGTCCGCTCTCCGCGAGAAGCACCTGAGCGGTCACCCAGACAGGCGTCTGGCGCGACGCAGAGTGACCCCCAGAAGCCGGCGAGTAGTCGACCCGGCCAGACGATTCAAGACAGCGCACGAGCCAGCCCGACGCCTCCTTCACCGATGTGGCTGAACCACCGAGCCGGAAAGCCCTAAGGCCGAGCAGCCCCATCGCCGTTGATTGAGCATTGGCCCCTGAGCCGGTAGACGCGCCAAAGCCTCCCCCGCCTGCCTGCGCTGAGACTAGAAACGCATGGGCCCGACCGACCACTCCGTCGCGACTGCGGCCGGCCGACCGGAGCGCCTGGAGCACGGCCCCAGTGGTATCCACATCGCCGCTTCGGACAATTGCCCCTCTCGGTGAGATGGAGAAACCTCCATCGCGTTGCTGCTGACGCCCGAGCCAGCGTGCTGCTCGGCTAAGGGTCCGGTCATTGCTCGCTACCCCACCGGCCCTGAGCGCAAGGATTGCGTAAGCCGTCAAATTGACAGAGGGGTCTCCCGGTCCGTAGTAGTTGACCGCCCCCGACTTCCCGATCCGAGCGCGGATCTCGCCGACCAAGTTGTGCCCCCCAAAGTCGTGCGGGTTGGCACCAGCAGCCGCAGCTGCAAGGGCAATCCGCTCCTCCCAGCCAGCCCGCTCCTCTGGCGAGTCACCTGTTTGGGACTCCATCTCCCGAGAATCCGAAATGAGCGCATCGACAACGGACCGCCCTCCCGGCTTGCGAAGACTCGAGAGGTCCTCTCCTGCCGCCGCGAGAGCCAATGCCGCCCAAGCGGTTTCCCTTGGAGATGATGTGGCCCCACTTCCCGGAGACTCGGGGAACCCGCCGTCACGGTTCTGGGCGGCAAGAAGCCATCTCAGGCCCCCTGCCCTGACCGAGTCACCAGCTGACTTCGAAGACGTCCCCCCATAAGCGCCCCCGGCGAGTGCCGGGAAGCCAACCACAATCGCTAGGAGTGCCGGGATCGCAAGCCCTTGCATCGGAACTCCAGGCGGCAGCCATACTGCCTCGAGCTTCTGTGACGCGCGCCGAACCGCAGAGATCAGAGCAGGCCCGAATGCAATTGCGAAGACGGCGTTCCCGGCCGCGTGAGCGATATTCCAAGGCAGAGAAGTAATCGAGTAGGCGATCAGCGTTGATTGCTTCGGTGTCCCGCCGTAGAGGAGCCACTGCGAGACATCCATTACGACGCCGTAGCCAAGACCGGCCAACGCACCAGCCGCGGCGAGTTGCCACCGTCCGATCCTTCCGCGGGTGACCCTTGCGAGCAGGGCGCCGAAGAGGCCGACCAGCCCCCACGCGAACATCTGCCATGGCGTCCAAGGGCCTTGCCCGAAGACCATGTTCGAGACCAACGCCGTCAGTGCACCAACCGCAAAGCCAGGTGACGCCCCAAGGGCGAAACCGGCAATCAGAACAATGTCCGTTGTCGGTTTGACATTGGGCAGCGGCGCAAACGCCAGTCGACCAGCCACTGCCAATGCGGCGAGCGCGGCGACTAAGGCCAATGACCTGGCCGACATCTGCCCCCGTTCAAATGCCAGTAGCTGCGTGCCAAGTGCAAACAGGAGAAGGACCATTGAGGCCAGCCCCCAGCTCATCGTCCCACCCCTGCCGCTGCGAGCAAATCCGCTCCCTGCTGCGGCAGCAGGGCTCCACCCGCCCCATCCAGGATACGAGCGGTCTCCGTTGCGAAGTACCAGCCGCCAGTCAGGACATCAACACTTCGGGCATCCACTAGGAGTGTGCCCTCCCCCATCAGGACCGTTCTCTGCGCTGCGGCCGCAGCCAGCTCAGGATCGTGCGTCGCGACAACAACCGCTGCTCCCTGACTGGCGTGGTAACTGATCCGCGCAAGGAGCCCCTCGGCATTACCCATGTCCATGCCTCGCGTTGGCTCATCCAAGAGAACCAAGGCAGGCGGCTCAACCCCAGACCCGGAGGCCGTAACAAGTGCCAGAGCCGCTCGCTGGACCTCGCCTCCTGAAAGGTCCCGTGGATGCCTGTCGGCCAGCCCAGCCAGACCGGCCTCCTCAAGGAGCTCAATGGGAACGCAGTCGCCAAGTCGCTCACCGGCGAGGTAGGCGCCTGGAGTCTGGGAGAGGTACGCAACCCGGCCGCTGACCGCGGCCTTCCCCCTAGAGGGCTTAAGCAAGCCTGCCGCGTGACGCAAGAGCGTTGACTTGCCAGCCCCATTGCGACCCATCAAGGCGATCACCTCACCAGGCTCAACCGTGAGATCAATCCCCTTCAGGATTGCTCGGCCATCAGGACGTTCATCCCACAGCCCAGAGATTGAGAGCGCTGCGTCTGCGCCGGGATCCTTGCGAGAGAATCTCCCCACCAACCTTGATCGCTGACTGCCTGATGCAAGCGTCTCCTCAGGCTCGGGGCTGACCGCGGTGAACCCTTGGCGAGCCAGCGAAGCCCTGGCTTCCTTAACCGAGATGGGACAGTCAGCGAGCCCACTAGCAACAAACAGCCGTGCCGCAGGGGTGCTGAGGGATCCAGCGCCGGCGCTCCCCCAACGGAGGAACTCCTCTGGCCCCGCATCACAGGCGATCGCACCATCAGCCAACGCCAAGACTCTGTCCGCTGCCGGGAGGAGCCGCTCCAAGCGCTGCTCGGCGACCACAACGGTGATCCCCTGCTCCTCATTTAGACGCCGGAGGCTCCAAGCGAGGTCATCCGCTGCTACCGGATCCAACTGTGAAGTGGGCTCGTCCAAGAGAAGAACCGCAGGACGTACCGCGAGTGCCGCCGCGATGGAGACGCGCTGAAGCTCTCCACCAGAGAGGTCTTGCAGTCGCCGGTCCAGAAGATCCCCAATCCCGAGCAGCAGGGCAACCTCTTCCACTCCCCTCGCCGTGGAAGCGTCGCTGTTCCCCCGACTCTCAAGCGGCAGCGCAAGCTCAGCTCTAACCGTGTTCATCACTACTTGGCGCTCAGGATCCTGGAGAACCGTTCCGCAGACACGGGCAATCCCAGCTGGGCCGTTATCCCGAGTGTTCAGGCCGCAGACCACGATGCTCCCGGCGGCCGTTCCGCCATCAAAGGCCGGGGCAAGACCGGCAATGGCCCTAACCAGCGTTGACTTGCCCGCTCCCGACTCTCCAGCAATAACCACAAACTCCCCTTCGCGAATCGAAAGATTGATGCCATCCAGCGCTTTACGGCTGCTGTCCGGATGCTTGTAGGAGAAATCGGTCAGTTCAATCGCGACGCGCCTTTCCATCACCCTCCAACCCCTCGACGTTCAAACAGGGGGGCGACAAGAACTAGGGGAAGCACAACGACCGTCATGGCGAGCCCGAGGCCCCAAGCTGCGCGGATCGAGCTCGCACTCTGAAAGTCGACCCACCCACCAATCAAAGCTGCCGTGACAACGGCACAGCAGGCCATGCTGGAGATCAACAAACCAAAGTCGTGTCGCGACCACGGACGGTGTGCCCGCGGAGCGAGACATGGACCCTCCCCAAGCCCGCGCAGCTCGAGGGCCGCAGCAGCATCCGCCGCACGGTCGAGCGCACCGGTCGCGATTGATGAGACTAAGTCAAAGCGGGATACGGCAAGTGTCTTCGGGACCGCCCTGCGCGCCTCAGCCATTCGAGCCCCGTCCGCGGCAAGAAGCGGCATCAGTCGGCCCGCCACAGAGGCTGCTAGCCCAAAGCGGCCGCTCCGCCTTCTAACCAGGCCAAGCAACTCATCCTGATCAACGACGGCAGTAAACAGAACAGCGGCCAAGCTGACCAACACAACCCGGAGTCCAAGAACAGCCCCATAGACCAGACCCTCGAGTGTGATGTCCAGTCTTCCCAACACAGGGATCTCTCCCAGCCGCGCGATGACTGTAATGCCATCGCGCGAAACGATGGCATTGACTCCCACGACCATCAAGGCGAGCGGTAGCGCGAACCGAGAAGCCTTACGGAGTTGCTGCCCAGCCCCAGCAAGCCAACCGGCCCAAATGACCGCGGCCAGCAGTGCGAACAGGCCAACCGGATGGTCGATGGTGAGCGCGGCAGCCATCAAGGTCCCGCACCAGATGGCCGCGACTCCAGCCCGAGCGGCCGAAAGCGCGGTTGTTCCAGTACGGCTAGTCACCTTTGCTCCGGCGAGATGGGGGCCGGCACCACTCTGCCGCCGGCAGTGAGCAGCACCGCAAAGTGACGGGCAAGAACCTTCAGATTCAGGGCCTCAACCGCTAGGGACAAGCCCTTGTTGTCCGTGCCCGTGACCAGCCAGGTTGGCAAGGCATCGCCGACCACCGTTGCCGCAACAAGGCCCGTGCCAGCTCCATATGTGGCGCCACGCTCGCCAGACGGGTTGAGCAGGTCAAATCCAGATCCGCGGAGGCTGGGTTGGACATACACCCCGGAGTCACTCGGCCCACCCAACAGGATGGCCGCAGCGGGATCCGTACGGATCTCATCCCAGGTCCCAACCAGAACACGCAGGCCGCTCCCCTTTCCAGCAATGCCAGGGAGTCCGCGGGCCGAAACGATTCCCGCTGCCGCAAGAGCGGCCTCGACCTTGTTGCATTGGTTGCCTGCGTTAGGGGCACACAGGAGTCGCGTAGGTAAGCGTTTGCCATCCGTCCCACCGGTGAAGGGGTGTGGCCATGCACCCACGACAGCGGGCACATGTGTGGCCGCTGACCAGTCTCTGTGATCCCACCAGATGTCGTCGCCGGCATGGAGGGTCACATCAGCCGCTCCAACCGTGGATTCAATCCCATTCACGAAGAAGAACCAGTCGAATGGATGCCCGCTCGACGAGAACGCTGCCAGGCCGTCAATTGACTGAACAAACCGACCTCCGTAACGGGTCTTGACGGTTCGGGCTCGCTGAAGCTGCCTCATTGCAGTCTCGGACTCAGTCCCAGTCTCGGCGCTCGCTTTACCAATCGGGCCGTCCCCGAAATCAGAGGTCACCATGAGCGTGATCTGCCCAGTTTGTGCGCCAGGACCCAGACCACAGCCAACAGCCATTAGGGCGGCCGAGAGCCCCAAGGCAATAACCCCCAAGAGGTATCCCCGACTCTTCATGCGCGGCCGCCTCAGCATCCCTTCTCCCTAGGAGACGGCCAGCGCAGTCGGGAAGGATGGAGCTCGCTGCCCACCTCTAGAGCTTCCGGTGGCATCAACTGCTTTGAGCAGGTAGGACCCGGGCGTGCTGGGGGCCTGGATTGCGACAGTCCCCGACTGTCCAGTAACCACCTTGGCCGTTCCTAGGCTGACGCGCGCGCCTACTGCTGGGACCCATGTTCCCGCGTCGTCATAGGCCCTAACCGAAACCGAGATGGATGATCCGGTGGCGGCCGTAGTGGGAGCAACCAACACAAGATTGCGCTGGCAGGCCCAGTTGGCGTCAAAAACGCACCAGAACCAGATGACCTTGTCGCCGGTGGTGAGCGGCCCGGACCCAAAGGGGCCACTGGGATCAGCGGCTCCCGCTGTTCCAGCGCGGTTATTGACCTTGAATGTCCAGCCTGAGGTGCCGGTGTTTGTGGTGTTCACAAGCTTGTCTAGAAACAGCCCGGCTGACGCGCTCGTGTTCATCGAGCAGCGCCCGAAGTCCTTCAGATGAAAGACAACCCCAGTGCCCTTGAGTGCTGCGAGGGGTGTGCCCTGAGCAACTTGACACCTCCGCTTTGCGGATCCAACCTGAGTGATGAAGGAGTGGGCCTCTGTCGTCTTCGGACCGAAGACAATTCCGCTGCGATTGGCAATCACGGTGCTGACCTTCGGGCCCGTGGCGGAGGCGGAACCTGCAAGTGGCACGAGACCAAGGACAACTAGCGTTGCACCGATCCAGACGGACCAGTTGCGGGTACGGGTGATAGATGGCATTAGCCACCCCTTTCCTCGAGGGTGTATGTAATTTCTGGTCGGAGTCAGGTTTCCTGGCTCCCGGGCCAACCCTCCCGCGCCTTCCCAGAGAACGAATCTCCAGTGGCTGCACCTCTCGATGCGTGCGGGGGACATCCCCGGTCACAGTGGCGGGACCGCGCCGGATTTGCACCGGACTTCCCATGAACCACCGACCACTACTGCGAGCGTGAGGCTACCACCGCAAGCGGCCACGCGCCAGTGCCCTCAGCACTTGCCGACTTTCCCTCTCACGGGGTCGCCGTTCGATAGCGTGCAACCCATGGCTGTCAACCTCACACGCATCTACACGAGACTCGGAGACGATGGCGAGACTCACCTAGGCGACATGAGCCGGGTAGGCAAGGCTCACCCTCGGATCGAGACATACGGGACTGTTGACGAACTCAACTCATTGATCGGGGTAGTCATCGCAACCTGCGATGACCTTCCCGAGGCATACAGACCATGGCTCGCACGGATCCAGAATGACCTGTTCGATGTGGGGGCTGATACCTCCGTTCCCGAGGTAGAAGGCGAGCAGCGCCTGCGGGTTGTGGAAAGTCAAACCAAGTGGCTTGAGGAGCGCTGCGATGAGGTCAACTCAACCCTTGAGCCACTCAAGTCATTCGTTCTTCCAGGCGGAAGCCAAGCGGCAGCACGACTCCACGTCTGCCGAACTGTCTGCCGTCGAGCCGAGCGCCACGCAGTTGGTTGCGAGGGCCTCTCACCCGAGGTGCTGCGGTACCTAAACCGACTGAGTGACCTTCTCTTCATCCTTGCCCGTGGCTCTAATGGCGGGAACGACGAGCTCTGGCAGCCCGGCGCATCACGCCCCAGCTGAGTCCTGTTTCCAAGATCCCGCGGTCCCGACCCACTCCGAGACGGGTCCGGTCAGAAAACAGGCTAGGTCTGGACTCCAGATGCGCGGCTCTATGCGAATTCGGTCAGGCTCAAGCTCAAGCACCTGCCATGAGGCTGGTTCCATTCCCCTCAATCGGGTTGAACATGCCGTTCCCGACGGCGCCGCGATAAGGCTTCTGCCTTCAACGCTGACTGAGAAGGGCCCGTCGTGCCTCCTGTGGGTGTGTCCGCTGAGCAGAAGATCCACGCCACCAGCTTGAGCGACTGACAGGGTCTCCTCCCATCCTCGGGCTGGCCGGCCCGGCCTTGCTTGGGGATGGCGAACCAGTGGATGGTGTGTCATAAGCACCCTCGGTCCTGATGCGATTGAGCTCTCCAGACGTTGCTCCAGGAGCCGAGAGGAGGTGCCCGACACAGCGCCCTCAGCGCGGCGTCCAGGGGCGGCGCTTCGCGAGGTAACAAACAGCGTGCCATTTAGGTCGACCATCGGCTCCAGATCAGCCGACACCGTTTCCGCATAGCGGCCAAATGGAGAGATGATCCTTCTGCCTAGATCAAATAGCGGAATGTCATGATTACCAGGCGTCGCAAGCCATGGCACTGGAATTTGTTCCAACCAACCGGCTGCCCGCTCCCATTCTGAGCGCCTGGAACGCTGCGTGAAGTCTCCGCCTATGAGGACAATGTCAGCCTCTGCTGAGGCGATATCGAGCAATAGCTCGTCCGCAGCAGCGAGGTCGTGTCGCCCTGCATGGAGATCGGTTATGTGAATGGCTTTCAGCATTGGTTGCGCTTCCTAGTCCGCAGGCTACGCCACAATCAAGTCTGTGAAGGCTCTGCGTCTATTCATTCCAGGGCTCCTGATCGCCGCAGCCGTCCTCGCGGCCGGAGAATTGTCCTCTGCGGTCCTGGATGACGCCTCTGCCCCAGTCCACACACCGCCGCCCGTCCGGCACATCACAATCGAAGCGAACGGGGACCTTTTGATCCACTCGCCCGTGTATCACCGGGCGCTTGAGAATGGTGGTGGGACGAAGTACAGCTTCGACGAGATGTTGTCCCGGGTGAAGCCAATCGTCAAGTCGGCGGACCTCGCCATCTGCCACGTAGAGACTCCAATGACCCCGGCCAAGCCACCTTCTGGCTATCCGATCTTCAATGCTCCCTCCACGTTGGCAACAGCGATCCTCAACACGGGATGGAACGCCTGCGACACCTCGTCCAACCACACCCTCGACCAGGGACAGAGTGGCCTTGACGAAACACTGGCGGAGCTGGACCGCAATGGGATTGCCCACACTGGCTCGTGGGCTTCGGCTGCCGATGCTGCCAAGCCGCTGATCCTGAACACTCAGGGCGTGCGGGTTGCTTGGTTGGCCTATACCGAGATGACCAATGGCATTCCGCTCCCGAACCCATGGTCCGTGAAGCTCGCATCCGCGCCTGTCATCCTCGCCGACGCCCGGAAAGCACGCGAGCTAGGGGCCCAAGTGGTGATAGTCAACCTCCATGCTGGTGAGGAGTACCAGCACGAGCCGAGCGCTTTCCAGCTCGATCTCGCCCAGAAGCTGACCGCGTCAGCCGACATAACAGCCGTCGTCGGGCAGCATGTCCATGTGGTTCAGCCAATCCGTTGGATCCATGGCAAAGCGGTGGTCTTTGGTGAGGGGAACCTCCTCTCAAATCAGACGGTCAACTGCTGCCCCGAGGCCTCACAGGACGGATACATGGCACTTCTTCACATCACTGTGGACGGAACCAGCGCCCGAACCACCCGGGTTGACTACATCCCAGTTTGGGTGCGCCACCCCGACTTTGTGGTGCTCCCCATCCAGAAGGCAATTCGGAATGGTTGGGCTCCCGTGGACGAGCTACGCGCCTCGTGGGCTCGTACAACAGGAGTGGTCGGCTCCAGCCCTACTGTCCGACCTCTCTAGGAGGCCAGCTGATAGCTGGCCAAAGAAGTACCGCTACGGGGATTCGAACCCCGGTTTCCGCCGTGAGAGGGCGGCGTCCTAGTCCCCTAGACGATAGCGGCAGGCTGCGCGGTCGAGACTAGCAATGAAGCGCTTTAGGAGGATGGCCGTAGTTGCCCACTCGCACAGAGCCAGCTGGCCGCGCTGACCTCCAGCCCTGTATCGTCACCACGCATAAGCGGCTGTGGCGGAATTGGTAGACGCGCACGGTTCAGGTCCGTGTGGGGGCAACCCCGTGGAGGTTCGAGTCCTCTCAGCCGCACTGCCAGACGCGCTCGGTCCAACGCGGATCGAGCAAGTAACTACTGACGCATAGCCACCCAGCGCTGAACTCAGCGGCGGCGGAGACTGACCGGAATGCTCGGCGACGCGCACGGTCCGCCGATTGTTCCGCTCACCCGGATACGTCCTGAGATGCGACCCTTGCGGTAGCGAAGGCGAGCACTCAGCTTCCGCGAGCGCCGTCCAGCGCTGAAGGAGACGTATCCGTTTGAAGCAATACGCGCCGAGGTCCTGACTGAAACCGAAGCCGGGCCAACGTTGCCGCCCAGTTCGCACTTGAAAACACTCGTCCAAGCTGACGCAGACACAACTCGGCCGCTCTGGACAGTCACGGAGACCTCGGGGGCCATGGCCGACGAGCCTGAGAACACACCAGCTGGGGCAATGGCGATTGTCGTAAGGAGGGCTGCAAGTGCGGTCATTGGTGCCTAAAGGTACTCTGAATGGCCGTGATCTGCGTCACATGGAATGTTAACTCTCTCCGAGCAAGGCTTGACCGTGTCGGTGAGTTCCTCGAACAGGTCAAGCCTGACCTCCTCCTCTTGCAGGAGACCAAGTGCTCCCCCGAGCAGTTCCCGCACGATGCCATTGCCGAGTTTGGCTACAAAGCAGTCGATGTAAGCGGAGGTCGCTGGTGCGGAGTGGCCGCTCTCGCTCCATCGGAGAGTGATCTGACTCTGCTCGGGTCTGGGCTTCCAGGACAGCCGAACCCAGATGAGGCCAGGTGGCTTGAGGTCCGGATTGGTGATCTCACAGCGGTGAGCGTCTATGTCCCCAATGGCAGGGAAGTTGGAACCGAGCACTTTGACGCAAAGATCGAGTTTCTGGGTGTGGCTGCGAAGCGGGCATCTGAGCTCGCGGGCAGCGGACCGCTATTGATCGCTGGGGACATGAACGTGGCTCCAAGGGACATTGACGTGTGGGACACAGCAGCCTTGGAGGGGTCTACCCATGTGACTCCGTTGGAGAGATCTGCCTTGACCGCGGTTGCCGCGGCAGGCGATCTCGTGGATGCCCACGACGCCCTCCTCGGGATAGACGATGTCCAGTTCACCTGGTGGGACTACAGGGGAGGCTCGTTCCACAGAGGATTCGGCATGCGAATTGACCATTTCCTTATCTCGGCGGATCTCGCAGAGAAGCTTGATGATTGCAGCGTGGTTAGAGACTTCCGCAAGGGCGAGAAGCCATCGGATCATGTGCCTCTGCTCGTTCACTTCTCCTAATTCACCCGGGCAACTAATTCACTTCCCACAGCTCCCGCTCCCGGGTACGCTCGCCACATGGGCAAGTCAGGACTCGGAGTCAACACTGCCACGATGCGCTGGGGTTACCGCGTTGCCAGCCAGCTAATCGATATGGATCGTAGGATCCGGCCCTCCCACGGCCGAGGCGTGAAGCTGATCCTGTTTAGGCGCGATGACCGACTCCTCTTGGTTAGGCACACTTACGGCCGTAGACATTGGACATTCCCAGGAGGCGGAGTGCGCACGCGGGAGGAGCCGGACCTGGCGGCCACGCGCGAGCTCGCCGAGGAACTCGCTGTCACTGGAGTGCCTCTCAAGAGCCTTGGGAGCCACCCTGTCAAGGACCACCTCAGGACTGATGTGATCTCAGTCTTCACCGGGCAGTGCTATTCGGGCACGATCGTTCCAAGAACAGTTGAGATTGCGGAGGCGCACTGGTTTGATGAGCATGACCTCCCAGAGTCCGTGGACCCAGGTGTCCACACAGCATTGGGGCTGTTGGCGGGCAGTCGAGCCGAATACGCCGCTTCCAATAACCACGCGACTTGACCCGATCATTACCTGCGGCTGACGTGGTCTTGCCCCCGAAGGGCATAGTCTCCACGCAGGTCCAATGCGTTACTTACCACTACCACAGCGGCTCACACATCTGGCCTTGCTCTGCGGGATCACCGTCGCTGGTCTCGCCGCAGCCCCGGGAATAGCCTCGGCGGCCAAGCCCGAAGCCCTCACTCCGCTTCAAGCCGCGGCTCAAGCGTCGGGATCAGGGCACGGCCGAGACACGATCATCTCCAGCGCGCCTTCAGTCAATTCACCCAGCCTCCTTGCCCGATCCGCTTCCAGCAGCAGAGCCCCGTGGACAGGTGGGCAGTACTCGGTTGTCGTTGGCGGCAAGACGGTCAAGGTCACCGTCTGGCTCTCGTCTCAATTTGCGACCAACGCGGCCGTCAATCGCTCGTGGGCCCTGTTCTACGCCAAACTGCCACACGGAACAGAGCTATCCCATCTGACGCTCTACATCGCGACTCTCCATCAGATCCAGTCGAACAACTTCTGTGGCGCATGGGCCGACTCCTGCTACTGGCCTGATCAGGGCAAGATTTATCTGACAGGCGAGACTCCGCCGGACGGAGCCAACATCCAACAGATCGCTGCTCACGAGTACGCCCACCACATTGCTGGCTTCCGGGTCAACTACCCGTGGGACACGCTTGGCAGGGGCCCGAAGCGGTGGGCCACCTCAATGCACGTCTGCGAGAAGGCTGCCACCGGAGAAATGCATCCTGGTGATGAGGGTGACTATTACTACTCCAACCCGGGTGAGATTTGGGCAGAGTCCTACCGGGTTTATGCCTCAACCTTCGCGGGCCTTGTCCCCGATACATGGGCATCTTTTGCCCCGGACAGCGACCTCGCCACTTGGCTCGGGTGGACACAGACTACAACTAACCTCGCTGCCGTCGCCAAGGACGTAAGTAGCCCTTGGGCCGCTCAGCACAAGCAGAGCTTGACGGCGCCACTTGGGGCCAGTGGCACTCAGGTGTCGACAATCGCAATCCGGACAGCACTTGATGGGCGTCTCGAGTACCTCACCACGGTCACCGGCACGCTCAGGGTCAGAGTGACTGCCACCTCAGCTGATGGCCGCCCCCTTGCTCTGTCGGGTACTTCGACAAAAGCCAAGGCCCAGCTCTGCGGAACCTCAGCGGCCATCATCAAGGTCACACGCCTCTCCGGAAACGGCAAGTGGAAGATGACGGTCGGAGACCCGGGTAATTAGCCGTCTGGCCTGGCGCTGACGTCGAGTGAGTAGTCAAGCCACCTCTCGCTCACGGCACCCACACGGTCATAAACAGCTTGGGCTCGCAAGTTGTCCAAGGCGGTCTGCCAGACGAGGCTCGTGACCTGCTGGGTCCGGCACTCTTGGGCACACGCCTCAATCAGCGCGTCGGCCCAACCGGAACCCCGGGACTCGGCCGCGACAAAGAGGTCGTTCATCACTCCCACCCTTTCCGCGGAGAGGGTTTGCCAGGTCCAGTAGACCGTGGCGAACCCCACAGCCTCTCCATCGTCGTTGCGGGCGATCAGTTGGATCCCCTCTCCTGGGTTAGAGATAAGCCTTCTTGCGAGGGTTTCCAAGTCATCATCGGCGGGATTCACCTCGTAGAAGTCGCAGTAGCTCCTCATCAGCGGAAGGAGCTCCGCAAGGTCCTCTATCCCTACTCCTTCAATCGTTCTGTCCATTCAGCCAGTGTCCCACAGCCAGGACCTCTTTACCAAAGCTTTACCGTGCGAGGCAATGCCCTTGGGGCAACTGCGCTTAGGATTTCCTCCATGACGATGAACCTGAATCTACGGAGGCTCTCCCTGATCACGGCGGTCGTCTCTCTAGTGGCCGTCTGCGCCCTACCAGCCGGCGCCGTAGGGCACCTGGCACACTCCGCGGGCAACGAGCCCGAATCTGCTGCTGACAGGCTCTACGCCGCCATCAAGTCGACTCATTCCAAACAGTCATCTGGTCGAGTCATCGAAACAACATGCTCAGGCCGGAAGCTTCCCTACTCATGTTCCTGGTGGATCATCAAGAAGAAGAGCGAAAAGCGGGCCAGCTCCGACAACGGGCAAGTTCTCTCTCGCAACGGAGAGGGCCGTGCTCACTCGACCTACTCACGCGTGTATCTCTCCGGGTACGCAAGCGCCACCGCGTACAACAAGAAGAACGGCTCTTTCTCCTTCCGTATCACCGGCTAGCAGCCAACTCAGCTAGCAGCCGTTCACTCCCCGCACCCTTGTCCACCAGGTCCTATGATCCGGGCAATGACTCCACGCCTCTCAATCCTCATGCCGGTCTACAACGAGCTCAAGACCGTTGAGCGGGCAATCGCAGAGACCCTCGAAACAAAGATGCCCGTCGACCGCGAGCTTGTGATCGTCGACGACGGCTCCACGGACGGAACACGGGAGATCCTGACCGGCACCAAATGGCCGAAGGAAGTCCGCGTCATCCTTCATGACCAGAATCAGGGCAAGGGCGCGGCTGTCCGTACGGCACTGCAAGCAGCCATAGGCGAGTACTCCGCGATTCTCGACGCTGACCTTGAGTACGAGCCAGCAGACCTAGTGGACCTGATGGTCCCTCTGTTGGACGGAAAAGCCAATGTCGCGTATGGCGTCCGCGCATTTGACGGCTCATCAAGCCACTCATTTCTCTACGTACTCGGCAACCGTGGCGTCACTCTCGCCTGCAACATCCTCTTCAACGTATACCTGCGGGACATCATGACCTGCCACAAGGTGATCAGGACCGAGATCTTCCAGTCCCTTGAACTTAGGGAGACTGGGTTTGCGATCGAGCCTGAGATCACTGCTCGTCTTATTCAGCGCGGCGAGAAGATTGTTGAACTTCCCGTTCACTACGCAGCACGCCCGACCAGCGAAGGCAAGAAGCTCACCTCCGCCGATGGTTTCCGCGTTATCCGTTCCCTGTTGAGACTCCGCATGGACGGCGGCCGTCCGGCCGCCGCTGCGCCTGTCCTCAGCGCTCCTCAGTCAGACTGAACTGCCGCGCCCTTTGCGGCACGACGTGACTCCCTGACCCGACCGGTCTGGTCAAGGACGGTCTTACGGAGCCGGATGAAATTCGGGGTGACCTCTACGGCCTCATCGCTGCGCAGGAACTCGAACGCTTGATCTAGCGAAAGTGCCTTCTTGGGTACAAGCTTGACCATCTCGTCAGCGCTCGATGTCCGCATGTTGGTCAACTTCTTCTCGCGGACGGCGTTGACATCAAGGTCGTCGGCTCTGCTGTTCTCGCCGACAATCATCCCCTCATAAACGGTTTCGCCTGGCTCAACGAACAGCACGCCGCGTTCCTGCATTGCGCCACACGCGTGGGCGGTGACTGGACCGGACCTGTCTGAGACAAGTGAGCCGGAAGGACGGGTGCGGAGCTCTCCGTACCAAGGCTCCCAGCGGTCGAAGACGCTGTGAGCGATTCCTGTCCCGCGGGTCTCAGTCAGGAACTCAGTACGGAAGCCAATTAGGCCACGTGCAGGCACGAGGTACTCCATACGGACCCAACCTGTCCCGTGATTGCCCATCTCCTCCATACGGCCCTTGCGGTTAGCCAGAAGCTGGGTAACAGCACCGACGTACTCCTCGGGGACATCAATCGTGAGCGCGTCAACGGGCTCATTGGTCTTGCCATCGATCTCACGTGTAACCACGCGAGGCTGACCAACCGTCATCTCAAAGCCTTCGCGGCGGAGTTGCTCCACGAGGATTGCCAGTGCGAGCTCTCCACGCCCCTGAACCTCCCATGAGTCGGGCCGGTCAGTGTCAAGGATTCGAAGGGAGACATTGCCGATCAGCTCTGCCTCAAGGCGAGAAAGGAGCTGCCTTGCGGTCAGCTTGGACCCGTCGGTGCCAGCTAGTGGTGAGGTGTTGATTCCCACGGTCACGCTGAGGCTTGGCTCATCAACTGCGATCAGCGGAAGCGCAACAGGGTTCTCCGGGTCAGCGAGAGTTTCGCCGATGGTTACCTCGGGGATTCCGGCTACGGCGACGATCTCACCGGGGCCAGCTTCATCAGCAGATATGCGCTCTAGGGCCTGTGTGACGAAGAGCTCTGTGATCTTGGCGCTCTCGATGCTGCCATCACGGCGACACCAGGCAACCGTCTGCCCCTTCTTGACATACCCGTCGTGCACTCGGCAGATCGCCAGGCGGCCAAGGTAGTCGGACGCGTCGAGGTTAGTGACCTGCATCCGCAGCGGAGCACCCTCCTCATAGACGGGGGCTGGGATTGTCTCCACCAGAAGGTCCATCAACGGCTTCAGGTCATCCGCTTGGCTGTCAGCACTCATTGATGCCGTTCCGGCCTTGGCGTTGGTGTAGACGACGGGGAACTCAAGCTGTTCCTCTGCGGCCTCAAGGTCAAGGAAGAGTTCCTCTACCTCATGGACAACCTCCGCGATACGTGCGTCCGGACGGTCCACCTTGTTGACAACGAGAATGACTGGAAGCTTGGCGTCAAGCGCCTTACGGAGAACAAACCGAGTCTGTGGAAGTGGGCCTTCGCTCGAGTCAACGAGTAGGAGCACACCGTCGACCATGAACAGTCCGCGCTCAACCTCACCACCGAAGTCAGCGTGTCCGGGTGTGTCAATGATGTTGAGCTTGACATCGTCATATTGGATCGACGTGTTCTTGGCGAGAATCGTGATTCCCTTCTCCCGCTCGAGATCCATCGAGTCCATGACTCGATCTTTGAGCTCGGCGCCCTGTCGGAAGGCTCCTGACTGCTGGAGCATGGCGTCGACCAGAGTGGTCTTACCGTGGTCTACGTGGGCGATGATTGCGACGTTTCTGATGTCTGAGCGTTCAGCCAAGGGGTTCAATTCTGTTTGTGTGTTTGAAAGGCAAGACAGGCTGCGGGGAGCTGACCGCTCCCCGCAGAACAAGCCTTGAGTTGATCTGGGTCAGGCCGGTGAGGGCACTGCATCCAGGTAAAGCTCGCCTGCTTCGGCCTTAGCGACCAGTGAAGCAGGTGGAACGAAGCGCTCGCCATATTTCTCAGCGAGCTCATTCGAGCGGGCGACAAATCCTGCGACGCCACCCTCATAACCATTGATGTACTGGAGCACTCCACCTGTCCAGCCAGGGAAACCAATTCCAAAGATGGAGCCAATATTTGCGTCAGCAACTGTCTCGATAACACCTTCGTCGAGGCACTTGACTGTTTCAAGGGACTCGATGAACATCATCCGCTCCTGGAGGTCCTTGAAGTCGGCGTCGAGGTTATCTCCCCCGAATGCCTCCTTGATGCCAGGCCAGAGGCCAACGCGCTTGCCTTCTTCGTACTCGTAGAAGCCGGCGCCGTCGAGACGGCCACCGCGCTTGTACTCGTCGAGCATACGGTCAATGACGATTGTTGCTGGGTGGTCATGCCAAACCCCGCCGTCAGCATCTAGGGCTGCCTCATAGGCAAGTCGAATGCGACGCATCAGGTTGAGGTTGAGCTCATCTGAAAGCTGAAGCACAGGTGCCGGGTAACCAGCCTGTGATGACGCCTGCTCAATAGTTGGGGCAGGAATGCCCTCATTGAGCATTGCGATGCCCTCATTGATGAACGTACCGATTACACGGCTGGTGAAGAACCCTCTGCTGTCGTTGACAACGATTGGAGTCTTCTTGATCTTCTTGGCAACGTCGAGAGCGCGGTAGAGCGTCTCGTCAGTGGTCTTCTTGCCGCGAATGATCTCCAACAGTGGCATCTTGTCCACTGGGCTGAAGAAGTGAAGGCCGATGAAGTCATCGGGACGTGACACACCCTCAGCGAGGTCAGTGATCGGCAGCGTTGAGGTATTGGACCCGAGGAGCGCGTTGGGAGCCAAGTGAGGCTCGATCTCCGCGTAGACCTGCTCTTTGACCTTTGGATCCTCAAACACGGCCTCAATGACCATGTCGGCCCCATCAGCAAGAGCTGGGTCATCGGTGGCCGTGATCAGCGCAAGGAGAGCGTCTGCCTTCTCCTGCGTGGTCCGGCCCTTCTCAAGCTGCTTGTCAACAAGCTTGGCTGAGTAGCCCTTGCCGCGATCCGCAGCTTCCTGGGATACATCCTTTAGAACAACCTCAATTCCAGCCTTGGCACAGACATAGGCAATTGCGGCGCCCATCATGCCTGCTCCAAGTACGACGGCCTTTTTGGGGTCGAATGTCTCGATGTCGGCTGGACGGCCACGATCTCCGTTGACCTCTTGAAGGTCGAAGAAGAACGCCTGAATCATGTTCTTGGCAACCTTGCCCGTGAGCAGGTCAACGAAGTAACGCCCTTCGATCTCAATGGCGGTATCGAAGTCAACCTGCGCGCCCTCGACTGCAACGGACATGATGTGCTTCGGTGCCGGATAGTTGGCGCCCTTGATCTGCTTACGCAGGTTAGCTGGGAAGGCAGGCAAGTTCATTGCCAGGGCTGGGTTTGAAGGCGTGCCGCCAGGGATCTTGTAGCCCTTTACATCCCATGGCTGAACGGCCTCTGGGTTGGCTTCAATCCACTTCTTCGCGGCCGGAACCAGGTCTGCTTCTGACTCGACGATCTCGTCAAGCAAGCCAAGCTCCAGAGCCTTGTCTACGCGGCGCTGCTGTCCCTGCATCAGCCATGACATGAGGGCATCAGTGATGCCGCGCATGCGAACTGTGCGGACAACTCCACCGCAGCCTGGAAGCAGTCCGAGCTTAACCTCGGGGAATCCGAGCTGAACCTTCGGTGAGTTGACCGCGATGCGGTAATGAGTTGCGAGAGCGATCTCCAACCCACCGCCAAGCGCGGCACCGTTGATGGCTGCCACAACTGGCTTACCGAGTGACTCAAGCCTGCGGAGCTGGCTCTTGAGCTCGCGGACCATTTCCTCAAGCTCGCCAGCCTGCTCTGGCTGCGCTCCCCTGAGGTCGTTGAGGTCTCCACCGGCGAAGAACGTGCTCTTGGCTGATGTGAGGATTACACCCTTGATTGAGTCCTTCTCGGCCTCAAGACGGTCAACTGTTGCCGCCATCGACTCGCCGTAATCACGGTTCATCGTGTTTGCGGACTGGTTTGGGTCATCAAGAGTCAGGATCACAACGCCGTCAGCGTCCTGATCCCAACGAATTGTCTTGCTTTCAGCCATGTTTAGATCGCCTCCACTACGGTCGCGATGCCCATGCCGCCACCGACGCAGAGCGTGCAGAGGCCGTAGCGGCCACCGGTGCGATGGAGTTCATCGATGATTGTTCCGAGGATCATTGCGCCAGTGGCACCGAGTGGATGCCCCATGGCGATTGCGCCACCGTTGACGTTGACCTTCTCCATGTCAAGGTCCATGTCCCGCACGAAGCGGAGCACGACCGCGGCGAAAGCCTCGTTGATCTCAACGAGATCAAGATCGTCCTTGGTGATTCCAGCCTTCGCGAGTGCCTTCTTGGCAGCCGGGGCTGGGCCGGTAAGCATGATGGTTGGATCGTCACCCGAGAGCGCCGTCGCGAGGATGCGCGCACGTGGCTTCATGCCCATCTTCTCGCCGGTTTCAGCGTTGCCAATGGCAACGAGTGAGGCGCCGTCCACGATGCCGGATGAGTTACCTGGCGTGTGAACGTGGTTGATCTTCTCGATCCAGTGGAACTTCTGGAGGGCAACAGCGTCGAAGCCACCCATCTCACCCATCGCTGCAAAGGATGGCTTCAGTCCACCGAGTGTCTCTGTCGTCGTGCCTGCGCGAATGAACTCATCGTTGTCGAGGACAACTTGGTCGTTCATGTCAAGGACTGGCACTACAGAGTTCGCGAAGCGACCTTCAGCCTGAGCGGCCGAGGCGCGGTCCTGCGAACGGACGGCGTAGGAATCGACGTCATCGCGGGTGAACCCCTCGATGGTCGCGATCAGGTCTGCGCTTACGCCCTGGGGAACGAAGGAAGTGTCGTAGTTGGTCTCTGGGTCCATTGCCCAAGCACCACCGTCGGAGCCCATTGGGAGACGTGACATTGACTCAACACCACCAGCGAAGACCATGTCTTCCCAGCCGGAGGCGACCTTCTGGGCAGCAATGTTGACTGCCTCAAGGCCTGATGCGCAGAAGCGGTTGAGCTGAACACCGGCAACAGTGTCAGGAAGACCTGCCTTGATGGCAGCGGTCTTGGCGATGTCAGCACCTTGGTCGCCGACCGGGGTAACGCAACCGAGGACAACATCATCAATGACATTTGGGTCCAGCTGGTCGTTACGCGCGAGAATCTCGTGCATGAGGCCAACAACGAGGTCCACTGGCTTAGTGCCGTGGAGGGATCCGTTGAATTTGCCCTTGCCGCGGGGCGTGCGGATTGCGTCGAATACCAGTGCTTCACTGCTTGCCATCGTCTGACTCCTGATCTCTTATTGACTGACGAGTCAACAAGGGTACTCAGCCTGCGACGGAATCGCGCCGTGACCCTTGAGAAAAAGCTGCGCCCCACCAGCAGGGACGCAACCAATAACTCAACAAACTCACCGAGACCAACTGCCCAAACTCCCTACTTGGTCTGGTAAAGCCCCCATGGTGGGTTCGCGTTGACAATCCGGCCAGGCTTGCAGGTTGCTTTGAACGTGGCGAACTTGGCCGTCTTGTGTACCGCAGTAATTGTGTAGACCCCCGCAGGAACGCGGGTGAAGATCACCCCACCATCGACCGATGATGACTTCTTCGTGCGATCTGGCAGAACGTTGTCATTGAAGTAGACCGGGGATGACAGCCCACTCAGCTTCGGAGAGGCCTTCGCTGTCGCGCCAGCAACACCATGTGCACCGTAGGCAATGAATCCTGCGTAATCAAGGTTGTGCACGTTCTTGGTGTTGAACGTGGAGACAATCGCGCAGTCCCTGATTGTCCAGAACTCGGCATTAGCGTCAACTGGCGGAATGTTGAGGAGCATCTGCAAGTACTTCCCAACTGACTGGGTTGGCACTTGGAAGTTGACATTCTTGAGGTCCTTGCCGGCCATCGTGAATGTCTGAAGGGCGATCGTCCTGTAACCGGTGATGGTGATGTAAGGCGTCACCTTCTTGGCCCTCGATGGGACCTGAAGGTCGTACTTGCCATTACTGCCAACAGTGGCACTGAGGGCTGGATATTCATCGACCTTGATCAAGGCACCAGCGAGCATTGTGTGAACGCTGTTGAACTCGTAGGCCGTGCCGCGCATGTGCACATACTTGGTGGTTGCCCCTCCCGCTCCCTGAGCAACGAACGCGCCGGCCACGAGACCTGCTGTCAGAACCAATCCAATCCTCTTCATAAGCCCTCTCCCCCGTCCCTTGACAGCGTGTCAAGAAGTTGACCCAGTGAAGTATGGACTAGCAAGCGGCAATGCGCCACCTAATGCGGTGACCTAGCGTGACTTCCGACTCCCCACGCGCTACGATGTGACCACGCCGAAGTTGACGCAGCCGTCAAGTTCGAGCTGGTCGCCACTAAGCAGAGGAGAGCCGGATGTCAGAGCAGGAAATCCCACTTGACGAGATCCCAGCATTTGATGAGGAAATGTGGGCGGACGGTCCTCCCTACGAGTTCTTCAAGCGGCTCCGCAGCGAATGCCCGGTGCACTTCACAGCCGACATGCTCGACTTTCCCGACGAGCCTGGCTTCTGGTCGCTGACCAAGGCCGAAGACTTAAGGACCGTCAGCCGCGACTGGGAAACCTTCTCATCAGAGCGCGGAGGCATACTCGCAGCCACTGGCGCACTGCCACTCGAGCTAATGCAGAGCATGTTCATTGCGATGGACCCTCCCAAGCACGACCGCCTGAAGGCGCTCTTCCAGCGCGGCTTCACCCCGAAGCGCATTGCGATGCACGAGGACGAAATCCGTCAAATCGTGCGCGAGGAACTCGACAAGCTCGATGGGCAGGAGACGTGCGAGATAGTCCACGACATCGCCCAGCCGGTTGTTGCCCGCGTGATCTGCGGCTTCATGGGCATCGCAGATGAGGATGTTCTGATCTGGTCAGACTTGATCAACACGATCCTTGCCGCAAACGATCCCGATGTGAACCCCGAGGGCCTGCAATCAATCATGGAGCGCGACATGCCGCTCGTCTTCGAGAAAGCTCAGGCACTGGTCAACGCCCGCCGCGAGAACCCAACCGAGGACCTCACCAGTGTCCTCGTCCACGCAGAGGTGGACGGCGAAAAGCTTGAGGACCACGAGATCATCATGGGCTTCTTCCTCCTGATGGCAGCCGGCAACGACAGCACCAAGTCAACATTCTCAAGCGCGGTCAGAGCACTCCTTGAGCACCCAGACCAGAAGGCCAAGCTGCTGGCGAACATGGACCTTGTCCCCAGCACGGTTGAAGAGTCACTGAGAATGTTCCCTGCTTTCGCTCACTTCCGCCGTACGGCGACCAAGGACACGGTCATCAACGGGCAGGAGATTAAGGAGGGCGACAAGGTTGTCATGTGGTACATCGGAGCCGGGCGCGATGAGGACGAGTTTGAGCGAGCCGACGAGTTTGACGTGGAGCGAAACCCAACCCACCAGTCCTTTGGGGCGGGTGGCCGGCACTTCTGCCTTGGATCAGCGCTCGCGCGACTTGAGCTCAAGATCCTCTTGGAGGAAACCTTCTCCCGCTATCCCGAGATGGAACTCGACGGCACCCCAACACATGTCGTATCCGGGTTCGTAAACCAGCTCAAGGCGCTTCCGGTCACCTTGGGCCCCCGGGCCTCATAGGCCGCAGGTAGCAGCGGAGTCAGCTGTCGGAGCTAGTCCGGCCGCGATTCATCGCGCCCCAGACCCACGCAACAAAGACGGCTTGGAAAGGCAGCCTCGCAATCAGCCCAGCTTGCCCACCCGGAACATTGGGATAGTCCTCAGGGTTCAGCGCCATGTGAATGTTGGCCGGATAGACCGCCAGAAGCGTCAGCAGCGTGAACCAACCACCTGCCCTCCGGACCTTCGGATCAGGACACATGAGGGCCGCGCCGCCAACTACCTCAGCAGCGCCGCTTGCGTAGTTCATTGCCTCATGAGCGGGCAGCCACGGCGGCATGATCTGAAGGTAGAAGCCTGGCCGTACGAAATGCATGACGCCCGCAAAGATGAAGAACGGCCCGCAGAGGAATTTGATCAGTCGCATTGTGAATGAAAGCCTAGCCGCTGACGGAAGCTGGAGTTAGAGTGACTCTCTGATGGCAAGCACCCGGACAAGCGACTTACCTGACCAAGCCGACCAGCTTTCCGCCTTGGAGACCGCCCGCCGCGAAACGCTCGCCCTTGTCGCGCAGATCAGCAAGTCGGACATGGAACGCGTGATTGACCCGCTGATGAGCCCTCTGGTCTGGGACTTGGGCCATATAGCTGCCTACGAGGACCTTTGGCTCGCCCACCGGACCTTCGGCATGGACCTGCTCCATCCTGAACTCGCAGCCCTGTATGACGCATTTGAGTCACCCAGACAGGTTCGTGGTGATCTAGAGCTGCTCACGTACCCTGAGGCTCTTGATTACCTCTTGGCCGTCCGGGCCAGAGTAGTCGAGGGCACCAACCGACTAGGCGTCCATGACTTCCTTCACGAGATGGTCATACGGCATGAACTCCAGCACACAGAGACCATGCGTCAGACAATGGCACTAGGACAACTGCTCAGCTCAGATGAGCCGCCAACCGGACTTGAGATCGCCGCGGGCAGCGACCTTCCAAACGTTGTCATCCCAGCGGGCGGGACCTACGTCGGAGCAGACAACGACGGTTTCGCCTACGACAACGAGCGGCCCCGCCACATGGTCAGTCTTGACTCATTCGCAATCGCCACAAGCCCAGTCAGTCATCAGCTCTGGACCGACTTCATCGAGGCCGAGGGGTATTCAAGAGAGGAACTCTGGTCCCCGGACGGCTGGGAATGGAGAACCGCGACAGCGACAACGACACCGCTGCGCTGGACAACTGCCGACCCTCGCGCCCCCGTCACCAACGTCTCTTTCCATGAGGCGGAGGCCTTTGCCAGATTCTCGCGATGCCGACTTCCAACCGAGCACGAGTGGGAGGCCGCAGCCGCAGCCGGCCTGCTCAACGAGATCGGGTACGGCTGGGAGTGGACGTCGACCAGCTTCCGCGGATACCCCGGCTTCCAAGCTTTTCCCTATCGCGAGTACTCCGAGGTCTACTTTGGGGATAAGTACAGGGTCCTCCGGGGCGGGTCTTGGGCAACCTCACCCCGCGTTGCGTCCAGCACATTCCGCAACTGGGATCTTCCTCAGCGGCAACAGATCTTTTCTGGCGTACGGCTGGCCGCTGACGCGTGAAACCTTTGCCCCACTCATCACAGAATGTGACCGTGACAACGCTGCTGGCAGACGCTACTCAGAGAACTCTCGCTGACGACGTACTCGCCGGTCTTACTTCAATCCCCAAAACACTTCCGCCGAAGCATTTTTACGACTCAGCTGGAGCAGACCTCTTCGAACGGATCTGCGAGCTCCCCGAGTACTACCCAACCCGGGCTGAAAGAGAAATCCTTGTCGCTCAATCTGCTGAGATGGCCCGACTGACCAGGGCAACCGAGCTGGTTGAGCTCGGTGCCGGCAGTGCTGAAAAGACGCGCGTACTCCTTACTGCGCTTGACAACGCCGGAACCCTTCAGAGGTACGTTCCGGTGGACGTGGCCGAGCAACAACTTCGGCAAGTATCCGAGGCAATCGCGGCTGAATACCCCGGAGTCCAAGTCCACGGCGTCGCCGGAGACTTCCTCAGACACATGGATGCAGTGCCGGCTGGCGATGGTCCGCGAATCGTCGCTTTGCTGGGCGGAACGGTCGGCAACTTTGTTGGGGTTGACCGAACCGATCTCCTAGCCGGAATCAGCTCGATACTGCGGCCAAATGACTACCTCCTACTAGGCACTGACCTTGTCAAGGACCGCAAGCCGTTGGAAGCGGCATATGACGACTCGCAGGGAGTCACTGCGGCCTTCAACCGGAATGTTCTTGAGGTGATCAACCGGGAGCTTGACGCTGACTTCGATCCCAACGCCTTTCAACACGTGGCCATTTACAACGAGCAACAGGAGCAAATCGAGATGCGTCTGCGTTCAACCATGACTCAGGAGGTGACTATTCAGGCCCTGGGCGGACTGAAGGTGGTCTTTGCGCCGGGTGAGGAGATCCTGACCGAGGTGAGCGCCAAATTCACACCGGAGAGGCTTCAGCAGGACCTGGCCAACGCTGGACTCGAGATTGCCTGGTTTGAGACTGACAGCGCAGGGCAGTTTGCCCTGTCGCTGAGCAATCCCCAGATCAGGTCTTGACGCGAATCACAGACTTAGCAACCGCCTTGCGGTCGCCAAGATCACGCAACGCCTGCGCTGAGTCATCAAAGGAATAGCTGAGACCCACCTCAGGGCGGATCAGATCCTGCTCGAGCCATTCGGCTAGCTGAGCTGCTGCTTCAGCCGGATAGGAAGGATGTCCCGCAATGAACCCACCCCAGTTCACGCCGACCACTGAGACATTGCGAAGGAGAATCCGGTTGGCAGCAATCTCGGGTATCGCCCCCGCTGCGAAACCAATCACGAGCAGGCGGCCCTCAGGGGCAAGGGAACGGAGTCCAGCCGTGAACGCCTCGCCGCCGACGGGATCAACAACGACATCAACCCCACGCCCACCTGTCAGTTCTTTCACCTCGGGACCCCAGTCACCCGCGCCGTCAAGAACTGTCTCGGCACCAGCGGCCGCTGCCGCCGCACGGGTGGCATCGCTTGAAGCAACAGCAATGACCTTGGCCCCCAAGGCATGGGAGACCTGGATGGCGGCTGTTCCTACGCCGCCGCCAGCCCCGAGTATCAGAACGGTCTCCCCTGTCTGCACCGCCCCACGGCGTTGAAGCGCGAACACGGCTGTGTGGTGATTCATCACAAACCCAGCCGCGGCCTCGAAGGAGAGCGAGTCGGGGATTGCAAATGTGAGCATCGCGGGAGCGGCTGCAAGTTCAGCGAAGCCACCCAGTCCTGTCATGGCGGCAACACGATCACCGGGCTTGAGGTCGGAACCCTCGGGCGCTGTGATGACTACTCCCGAGACATCCACTCCAGGTACGAAAGGAAGCTCCGGCTTCATTTGGTAGAGCCCTTGGCTGAGGAGAAGGTCGGGGAAGCTGACGCCCGCTGCGTGAACCTCAATCAGTACGGACCCGGCATCGGCTACTGGGTCAGGCAAGTCAACGAGTGTGAGTGAGTCCGGTCCGCCTAGTTCTGAGATCTGTTGTGCACGCATCGTTGGCAGGGTACGGCATGGGATCACCAGGCAGCCCTAGCCCACCCGTGTGCGCGTCAGGCTGCAGCTAGACCCGTGAGCCACTGGGCAATTGCACGCCCGATCAGATCAGCACTGTCCTCCTGAATGAAGTGCAGGCCGGGAACAGTGACCTCTGTCTGGTTTGGCCAGCTTCGACAGAACTCACGCTGCTCGCCGATCAGAATCGATCCAGGATCGGCATTCACAAAAAGCTTTGGAACCTCAGAGCGTGCGAGCCATGATGAGTAGGCGTCGACAATCGCGACCACATCAACTGGGGTTCCGTCGATCGGCAGCTGTCGAGGCCATGAAAGCGTTGGCCTGCGGGCCTCGCCGGCCTCCAAGAACGGCCTTCTGTACTCGGCCATCTCCTCATCCGCAAGGTCGCGAATTATCGAGGACGGGAGGATCGCCTCAACAAACAGATTCTTATCCAAGACAATCCCCTCTCCTTGCTCCGATCTCATCCCTTGGAAGATCCCCTTGGCTGATTGGGGCCAGTCATCCCAGGTCAGTGGTTTGACCACGCCCTCCATGTAAACAATTCCGGCCACGCGCTCCCGGTGACGATTGGCCCAGTCGAAGCCGAGGCCCGATCCCCAATCGTGGAGTACCAAGGTGATGCGGTCGCCGAGATCAAGCTGGTCAAGCAGCCCATCCAGGTAGGCACGGTGCTCAACGAAGCGGTAAGACTCCGGGCCAGAGTCGTCGAGCTTGTCGGAATCGCCGTGACCAATCAGATCTGGGGCGATACAGCGCGCGAGACCAGACACATGCGGAATCACATCTCTCCACAGGTATGAAGATGTTGGATTCCCGTGTAGGAAGAGCACCGCCTCTCCCTCACCAGCCTCGTGGTAAGCCATCCTCTTACCGTTGACATCCGCGTACTTCTTCTCAAGAGCTCCCGTGGTCATGGGGGGAGCTTAGTAGGCTCGGTAGCCAATAACCGAAAGGCCACTCATCCATGTCTGAATCCCCCGGCGTTCATTTCATCGCACACTTCACAGTCAATGACCCAGATGGCTACCGCGTGTACGAGAAGGGATTCTTCCCGATTCTCAAGGCACACGGCGGACGGTTCGTGACATTCGACGACAGCGCAGTCGTCCTTGAGGGCGAGCACGCAGATGGCCGCACGGTGATGATCCAGTTCCCATCCGAGGAAGCGCTACAGGGCTGGTGGAACTCGCCTGAATACCGCGAACTCGCAGCCCATCGCCACGCGTCGACAACAACGCACGCGGTCTATTACCTCCACGGTCTTAGCTAGGACTGCGTCCGGTACCAGGTGGACCATTTGCCCAGGTTGTCCCTAACCCTTAGCCAACAGGCAACCTGACCAGCCCTCAGCTTCACCGTGGTCGCGTAGCCAACAACAAAACTCAGGTTCCGTGTAACGGAATCCTTTGGCCTAGGAAACTTGTTGTAGTACTCAAGCGCAGTCACCGAGTTGCTGATCCCGTAGGACCTGTCAGCGCTTGCGTTGAGCTTCAAAGTTACGATCTTCGTCTTCGGAGCCAATGAGAGTCCAACCTTCGAAAGGAGCCTTGGCGCGTTAAGTACAACGACGGACCAGGTCCGTGTAGCAGCCTCGCTGGTATTGCCTGACAGGTCGGTCTGCTGTACCCGGATGACATGCACCCCGAGGCTTAGATTGTTCGCGCTCAACGTCGCACCACACGCTGTGTAGGCGGCCGAGTCAACCGAGCAGGCAAATGTTGCATCCGGCTCACCGCTGATCGCTGCGGTCACCCTTGTTGCGATCGTCGCTGGTGAAGGAACACCGGTCACATCTGGGGCTGCTGGCGCGGTCGCATCAACCGTCCAAGACGCTGTTGCGGGATCACTTGCGTTACCGGCACCATCAACAGCCTTCACAGCCAAGCTGTGCTCCCCATCAGCAAGCCCGCTCAGAGCCTTAGGCGATGCACAAGCTGAGTACGCCCCACCATCAACCGAACAGGTAAAGCTGGCGCCGTCGTCGCCACTGAACGCGACGCTCGCGGAACTCGACTGCGTTCGAGCAGCAGGCGAGTCGCTGATGGTGGGAGTCGACGGAGGGGTCGCATCAATCGTCCAACTAGCTGAAGCAGATGAGCCCGTATTACCAGCTGCATCAGTTGCCTTGACAGAAAGGCTATGCCCACCGTCAGCAAGCCCCGACAGCGAGACTGGCGCCGTGCAAGCCGAATACGATCCGCTATCCACCGAGCATGTGAGACTTGCTCCGCCCTCAGTTGACACTGGGATGGACGCTGACCGGCTATTAGTCAAGGCCGCTGGACCACTAATCACTGGGGCTGCGGGAGCGACGTTGTCTACTCGCCAGGAGACATAAGCCATGTTGCTCGGAGAGGCTGTGGAGTTATTCCCAGCTGCGTCTTCTTGCATCACGTAGAGGTAGTGAACGCCGTCCGCGAGCCCGGTGAAGGTCTTAGTCGTCGAGCATGTCTCCCAGTAGCTCTCGTCGTACTGACACCACACGGTGCCCCCAGCCTCAGCTGGAG
>WLNJ01000029.1 GCA_009699865.1 Actinomycetota bacterium | reverse complement strand
GTGCCTCCTCCCGCAAGGGCTGCCGCCGAAGCCGCCACGGCAACAACCTTTCCAGTTGAAGCAGCCTCAACCCAGACCTGGGTGCGTGTAGCCGCTGAGACCGACCGCTCTCCAGCCCATGCTCCCGCTGCGTGAACTGAGGTGTTGACCCGAGAGATTGCCTCACCCAGAAGAGGGAGGAAGAGTGCGAGGCTCATGGGCCGGCGTCGAATTTGCAGGGCGTCAGCGCGGCAAGCGTTACAACGCCCAAGGTGCGCCCGAACCAGATCGGGAGCTAGAGCCCTGCCCCTAGGCGCTCCTCCAAGTGTCTCTAGTACCTCGCGGCATTGCTCGCCTGACTCAATGGCTGCCACCCGCTGCTGGAAAGCCCGAGTCCCCTCGGTCACAAGCCGATTGACCTTTGTGTAGCTCCATCCCCTCACCTGGGCAATCTCGTTGTAGCTCAGGCCCTCGGCCCGTAGTCGAAGAGCCTGCGCCTCGTGGGCCTTGAGGCCTCCCATGGCCTCAGTGGCGACGCGCAACCGCTCCATCAGATCGGCTGAATGCTCAACCCGAGCTGCGTCCACCAGTCCCTCAAGGGAGTCCTCAGCCGACGCGACACCCCTGAGTCGCTCGGCCCTAACTGCCATAGCCTCGTGTTTGACAACGGTTCGTAGCCAGGCATCAGCAGTCTCAGGGACCAGCGAATCAGCCCTGCGAATCAGGATCTCTATTCCCCTCTGACAAGCGTCAAATGCGTCGTCGCCGCACAGGCTGTAACGACGCGCAACCGCAAGTAGACGAGGCATCTCCGCTCCAACAAGCCGTTCAACCAAGCTCTCCTCCCGGGATGCCCCAGGTGCAACCGGACCGCTCCACCGCCGACTCCGATGAGGAGATTTCCTTGCACTGCCGTTTGTTGTTCTCGATTCTTGATTGCGCATCTGTTCTCCTTCCCGTACCGGGGTAGGGGCGGTCAGCTCTCTGTTCGCCCCCTCTAGGGCGGAATGGGTCCGGAAGTCCACCTTCGGCGGCAAGCCCGGAATGACTATGTGGATCTGCTCCGGCGGCGCGGGCAGCTATTCAACTCTGATCTACACACCGTTGCCGGCGCGAAGCTAGAAACCCACTAGCACCATGAAAGGTGCGGAATGGGCTCGGGGAACCTCAGGGATTCCCAAGTCGCTCGATACCACCGAGGAACAGGTCTGCCGCGAATCGGGCCGCCTGTTCCGGGGTGCAGTCGTCTCGTTCGAGCATTCGAAGCCCAAGCTCTAACGCCGCCCCGCTCATCGCGGCCGCCATCAAATCAGCATCCAACTTTGGAATGTCACCGCGATCAACCGCGTCGCGGAGATCGCGGTCAAGTTCCTCTACAGCCCCACCCAATGCCGGCTCATCAAGAAGCGCGCGCACATCGCCGGCATTGCGGCCGAGCAGGCCAAGGAACGTGGGGTCATTCGCCAGGTAGGTGAAAAAGACCAAGAATCCGTCGGACACGAAGGTCTCTGGGCTTGTCGCGTCAGCCCGTGAAGCAGCGAGCTTGGCTCTCAACTCCGTCGCACTGCTCTCAACCAGTGCCATGAACACCGATTCCTTGTCAGGAAAGTAGTTGTAGAAGGTGCCCGTGGCGAGACCGCTAGCGCGAATCAGGTCACGGACCGTTGCGCCGCCGTATCCCACCGTCGCAAAGACATCGCGGCCCGCTGAGAGGATCAGTTCGCGATTACGTTCCTTTGTGGCCTCTCGCCGACCATTACTGGCCGAACTAGCGTCCTGTTTAGCAGCCATCTAGACCTGGGCGGGAAGTTCGGCTTGCGCTTCCACTGGCAGGCTGAAGCCACGCTGCTTAGCGCGGTCGGCACCCTCGCGAATCTCCTTCTCAAGGCTGTGAAGGTAGTCCTCAAAGTCCACCTGCATAGTGTGCCGCTTGGACTTCACGTAACGCTTGAACATCTGATCACGTTCGGCGTCAATGTCTTTCGCCATCTCCGCTGCTGACGGAAGTGCATATTCGCCACGGAGGTAGGAAGCAACCCAACGGCCCTGTGCTTCGGAGAGTGGCATGACAGCGCCGAGTGGCTGAAGGAGGCCGATGAAGAGCACATTGGGGAGACCTGGCTTGAACACCCGCCTGTAGAGCGGCAGGTCATTGTCAGGGGCTGAGATGAAGTTCTCGTCGAAGAAGGGGAACGTAACCTTGTAGCCAGTGCAGTAGACGATCATGTCTGCTTCCACCTCAGTTCCATCCTCAAAGCGCACTCGGTCACCCTTCAGCTCGGCAATATTTGGCTTGGCCTCAACTGAGCCATGGGTGATGCGGGAGAGAATGTGGTCGGAGATGGTCGGGTGTGCATCACCAATCTTGTGATCAGGCTTGGGAAGGCCGTAGTCCTCAACTCGCCCAATGGTCGTTCGCATGATTGTCTGGAAGAGCTTCTGCCGCATTCGGTACGGAACCCGAGGGTCGTTCTTGAGCACTTGGTCAAGCGGCTTACCGAAGATGTACTTGGGAATGATGTGCGCGCCACGGCGCGCGGCGAGGTAGACCTTGTCTGCGACATAGGAACCCTCGACGGCGATGTCCATTGCGCTGTTGCCCATTCCAAGAACAACGACCTTCTTGCCCCGGAGATCGTCCGGTTCTGTGTAGGCATGAGCATGAATCTGCTCGCCATCAAATGACCCCGGGAAGGCTGGCTCAGGCCACCTTGGGTTCCAGTGGTGACCATTGGCCACGAGGAGTGCGTCATAACGCTCAGAGGCGCCGCTGCTGTCTGTCAGCGTCCAGACCTGGTCCTCTCCAAGCTCAGCATGGGCTACTGCTGTCTGGAAGCGGATGTGCTCGCGTAGTCCGAAGTTGTCGATGTAGCTGTTGAAGTACTCAGCAATCTGGCTGTGGTGGGGAAAGTCCGGATAGGACTTGGGCATCGGATAGTCGGAGTACTCCATCCGCTCGCGTGACGTGTTGATGTGAAGCGACTTGTAGGCCGCGCTCATGCCGTTCTCATTACCAAAGACCCAGTTGCCGCCGACCCGGTCTGAGGCCTCGTAACAGGTGACATCAAAGCCGCGCTCGACAAGGGCTTTGAGCGCCGTGATCCCCGAGGAGCCCGCTCCTATGACGGCAACCTTTGGCAGTTCTGATGGCATTGCTTGAGCTCCCCTGTTTGCTTGCCCTGCGAGGCTATCTAAAACTTGACGCATCCGTCAACTTCTCTCGGTTCCCATCTAGAGAACGACAAAGCCCCGGCTGCTCAAGTCGAGCAACCGGGGCTTCTCAATGCCCAGTAGGGCTCCTCCTCTAGCGGTGGCTAGAGAACGAGATTGCCTGCTGGAATGTCGGACGGTTGACCCAACGCATCGTGAACTCAGTTCCAGTCAGCGGGTCAATCGGGTTAACAGGCCCGAAGTGCACACGCTGGCTGAGTGGGTTCTCAGTGATTGTCAAGCTCGAAGCTGCCTGCAGCGCTGCCCAGAGCGCCGTGCGGCAAGCCGTAAGGCCGCCAGCACCGCCACAGTATGTCTGGCTGTAATGACTCTTGAAGGTATCTCCTCCAAGAAGCGTTCCGAGGTCCTTATTGGCGAAGCCAACGCCCATGCTGTTGTTGGTCTTGTCACCTCGTCCGCCGTGGCCAAGCACTGCATTTGCGTTCTCGACGCTGAGACGGCCCTCAACAATGGCGTTGATGAGCTTCGGCCACGCGACGCCCCAGTTGCCAACTCCAGCCTCGTCAAACACTCCATCGAGGTTGGTGTCAACACGGCTTGCGTCGTGGGTGGTTACCCATGTGTCAATCGCCTGGGCAAACGTTGCTGTCCCGGAATCAGGAGCTGCAGCCGACATTGTCTTGCCTGTCCCGCTGAGCAGAACGCGCTTGACGTTCGGCCAAGCGTTGACGGCACTGGTGTCCTCGCTGCCTGCCTGGTTCATTACAGCTACAACATCGTTGAGCTTGAGCGTCTTGCCTGCTGTCCGCGTGGTGCGGAAGAGACGCTGGAACAGGCCCATACGGTGAGTTGAGGCGTAGCCCCACTCATCGTCAGCTGCAGCCCAGCCCTTTGCAGGGTGGTTGTTCCAGTTGGTGATCAGAGCAGACGCATTGTCACCTGCAACTGCCTTCGGGTTACAACCATGTGGATGCGTGTTCTGACTAATGAAGCCCTTCCAGTCGTAGGCACCGGTTCCAAGCGTTGGAAGCGATGAATCCAAGCCTGTCGCCCGGACTGGGAGACGGCCCGACGAGAAGAAGCAGATGTTCTTGTTATCCACGTAATGCCAGTTGAACGTCGTGTCGAACTTGTTGGCAGTCGTGAAGAACGTCTTGGAGCTCTTCACCTTGCCCAACGTCAGGTCAGCCAGTGCGAGCGCGCTGTACGGCTCGCGACCACGGTTAGCCCGGAAGTTGGCGACAGCGTAAGGAGCGCCGTCAATTGTCACTGTTCCGCTGACAGGACCGTGAACGGTCTCGTAGAACGAAAGCTCACGAGCCGGGTCACCGCCCTTGGCTGACAGGAGACCGGCGTCAAACGTTGTCATTGCCTTGCAGACACCCTTGTACTCGTAGTACTTGCTTGAGCGGGTTGGTGTTCCACCGCCTGGTACGCAGAGCTTCTCCACGAACTGATCGGTGTTGTCCGATGAGGCTGAGGTCAGTGACCATGCGAAGTCGGGACCGCGACCGATGAGCCCGTATGGAGCAACGGGAGCAACTGCGCCACGGAAGTCATATCCGCCACCGTGAATGTCAACTTCCATCACGATCTCGGGGTAGTAGTACCCGAGCTGTGGTCCCATTACTGCGAGAGGCTTGCCTGTTGTCGACCGGCTAGCAGGAACCAGAAGAGCATTCGACATGTAGCGCTTCGTTGGCTCTGCCCCAGCTACTCGAGTGAACGTGTTGTTCGTTGAGTTGGCATCAATCACCTTGGAACCAGCGATGGCCGAAGCCAGAGTGTTGGTTGGCTGGACGTTGTACGGGAACGTCGTGTCCTTCCAAGAGACTGGCGCATCGAGGTCATTTGAGTGACGGAAATCTCGGTAGATCTTCAGCCCATTGCCAGCGCCGTAAGAATCCTGAAGCTTGGCGAGGAGGTTTGAGTTGCCAACCTCTCCACCGCCACCGTTGCCGAAGATCGAACCGATGAACGAGAACGCTGCAAACCCATCCTCAACCGTCCAAGGGTTGGAGACTGCGGCTGCCTTCTCCTCAGAGGTTCCGTAGGCCTTGTACCAAGCGCCTACGCCTGCAGTCCACTGCGTGAAGTCGGCAACGACAGCAGCATTTGCGCTGCCAGCTTTGCGGAAGTCGCTGATTTGCTTGGTCATGAAGGCCTTGGCGGCGGCGCTTGGAGCAAACCCGCGGGCCTGGTTAATCAGACCGAAGGCGCTAATGCCCGGGACGCTGAGTGCCGACACATATCCGGGTCCACGACCGAACGAAATGAGGAGGCCGCGGTCACGCGCAGCAAGGAAGCCCATCACCCAAGCACCGTCTGTACGGCTGTTCACGTAGACGTGAGGAACCTTCTTGGAGTCATTGCAGACCCAGATGTTGGCCTTTCCGGGTGGGTGGCTGCACCTGTAGCCGGCCGGCGTGACGTTGTTCTTAATCGTTACAAACGCTTCGCTCTTAAAGTAGGAGCCGCCCTGTATGTCGGCCATCGTGACGTTCCCGCGCAGTGGCGTGAGGGCGTCGTACATCCGGCCCTGATCCACTGAATTCTCAGAGGAGATCAGGTCACCCGCCTCACCGGCGGTGAGAATGTTGAACGCCGAGTTCGTCGCGGCGTAGTCAGTCTTTGCGGCTGCAGGCGAAGCTGCGAAAGCCGTGAGGGCAAAAGCGCAAACTACTGAGCGCAGAACGGTGCGAGTCACGATGTATTTCTCCTCTCCCATGCACAGCCAGTAAAGCTGCGACTACCTAACGCCACAAACATACACCCCTTGAGGGTGACGTGCGTCACACGGCGCGTAGCCGCTTGACGGAGTGTCAGGCGGGGCGGGAGCCGTCAACCGCGATGCGGTCACGGTCGGCGGCAGTTGGCTCGCCGCCAAGGTGCCTGTTGACGAGGCGCGCACACTTACGGCCCTCGGCAATAGCCGTGACGACAAGCGACTGCCCGATCCTCGCATCACCGCAGGCAAACACGCCATCCACAGATGAGCCGAAGACAGGAGCCTTGACATTTCCCCTAGCGTCAAGTGCCAACCCGAGTTGCTCAACCATCCCCCCATGCTCGGGATGAGTGAACCCAATTGCAATCAACGCCAAGTCTGCGTCGATGATCTGTTCGCTGCCCGGAACGGCTGTGAGCTCGCGAGAAGACGGGCCTTCGACTCTGTGCGCGTGAACCTTGGTCAACTTGCCGTCCTCGCCTTCAAACGTGGTGACCTCGGTCCCCCACTCGCGCTTGCCGCCCTCATCCAATGCGTAAGTGCTCTTAGTCCTCTTGGGAGAGAGGGGCCATGGTGTTCTCTCGTCGCGGCCTGACTCTGGAAGCTCTCCGTAGACATCAAGCAGAACAACTTCCGCCGCCTCTTCTCTGAGGGCGTTGGAGATGCAGTCCATCCCCGTATCCCCGCCACCGATAACGACAACGCGCTTACCCGCTGCGCTAATTGGGTGCTCAGCAGCACGGGACTCCTTACCTGCCGCTGCTGCGACGGCTCGGTTGCGCTGGTAGAGGTAGTCCATTGCATAGTGAACGCCGGAGTTCTCTCGGCCTGGGATCGGAAGGTCGCGGTGAACACGCGACCCGATTGCCACCACGATCGCGTCGAATTGATCGCGGAGCTCGCTGCCGGAGACATCCACGCCAATCTCAACTCCGTAGCGGAACTCAATCCCTTCCTCGGCAAGCAGGGCAGTCCGCCTGTCAATAACCGTCTTTGGAAGCTTGGCGTCCGGCACTCCAAAGCGGAGCAGTCCGCCTGGCGCTTCGTCGCGTTCGAAGACCGTTACGCCGTGCCCGAGGCGGCGAAGCTCCTGAGCAACAGCAAGTCCAGCTGGACCGGACCCGACAACGGCGACTTTGCGCCCTGTCTCATGAGCAGGCGGCTCAGCAGTGATCCAACCCTCATCAAAACCGCGCTCAACAATTGAAAGCTCAATCTGCTCAATGGCAACCGGGTCAGAGTTGATCGCAAGGACACACGCTGATTCACACGGGGCCGGGCAAATACGTCCTGTGAACTCAGGAAAGTTGTTAGTCAGGTGAAGGGCATCAAGAGCCTCACGCCACTTGCCACGGTAGATCAGGTCATTCCACTCTGGGATCAGGTTCCCAAGCGGGCAGCCGTTATGACAGAACGGCACTCCACAGTCCATGCAGCGTGCGCCCTGATCCCGGAGCTCGGCTTCCGGGCGGAGGTTGAAGTACTGGTCGTAGTCCTTTACCCGCTCAGCCGGATCGCGTGCCACGAAGCCCGCGCGGTCAATGCGGAGGAACCCACCAACCTCACCCATCCTGACTCACCGCCTCATCAGCCTTGGAAGCCGTGGTCTCTTGCCGCTCCTCAATTGCCCGCCTGTAGTCGCGCGGCATTACCTTCACGAAGGATCCAACTGCGGACTCCCAGCCCACAAGCAAACGCTTGGCGACCGCTGATCCGGTGCGCTCAGCGTGCTCAGACACCATGGCGTGAAGCTCAGCCTCATCGTGCTCGCCGACAGATTCAAGATCCACAAGCTCCTGGTTACAGCGCGAAGGGAACTTGCCATCAGGGTCAAGTACATAGGCGACACCGCCACTCATTCCTGCCGCGAAGTTACGACCTGTTGGGCCAAGAATCGCAACGCGGCCGCCCGTCATGTACTCACAACCGTGATCGCCGACGCCCTCAACCACAGCGGTAGCACCTGAGTTACGGACACAGAATCGCTCACCAGCGAGACCTCGGAAGAAAGCACGCCCAGAAGTGGCTCCATAAAGGACCGTGTTCCCGATGATCACGCTCTCCTCAGCGAGGAACCCGGCCGACTCGGGCGGCCTGACAACCAAGAGTCCACCTGACAGACCCTTGCCTGCGTAGTCGTTGGTCTCGCCCTCAAGATCAAAGCTGACGCCCTTGGCCAACCATGCGCCGAAGCTCTGGCCCGCTGAGCCCTTGAAGTGAACCTCAATGGTCTCCTCCTTGAGGCCCTCAGATCCATGCCGGCGAGCTACTTGACCGGAGAGAATCCCGCCAACTGTTCGGTTCACATTGCGCACCCGTCGCTCAAGTCGAACTCGCTCGCCGCGCTCCAGGGCAGGTGCAGCTGCCGCAGTGATCTCCCAATCGAGCGCGTCCCCGAGAACTGGGTCCTGGCCGCGAACGCGGTGCAGTGGAGTGCCTGGCGCAACCTTCGTAGGCGTCAACATCCTCGTCAGGTCTACCCCATTGGCCTTCCAATGATCAATCGCCGGGTCCATCTCAAGCAGGTCAGATCGGCCGATCATCTCGTCAAATGTCCGCACGCCCATCGCGGCCATCAACTCACGTGTTTCCTCAGCCACCCAGAACAGGTACTTGACAACATGCTCGGGCGTGCCCCGGAACCTGCGACGCAGCTCAGGGTCCTGTGTCGCGATACCAACCGGGCAGGTGTTGAGGTGGCAGACGCGCATCATGATGCAGCCCATGGCGATCAGTGGAGCGGTCGAGAAGCCCATCTCGTCAGCGCCAAGCAACGCGGCGATGACCACGTCGCGGCCAGTCTTCATCTGTCCGTCTACCTGCAGGACCACTCTCGACCTAAGGTCGTTAGCAAGCAAGGTCTGCTGGGTCTCAGCGATGCCAATCTCCCATGGGACGCCCGCACTGTGAATCGAGGACTGAGGAGATGCTCCCGTACCGCCGTCATAGCCGGCAATGACGATGTGGTCAGAGTTGGCCTTCGCGACACCCGCGGCAACCGTTCCGACACCAACCTCGGACACGAGCTTGACTGAGATCTCCGCGTCAGGGTTTGCGCAGCGAAGGTCGTAGATCAGCTGCTTAAGGTCCTCAATCGAATAAATGTCATGGTGAGGTGGTGGGCTAATCAGGCCTACCCCAGGCGTTGAGTGACGCAGGAACGCGATGTAGTCATCGACCTTGTGGCCGGGCAGCTGCCCACCCTCACCAGGCTTGGCGCCCTGAGCCATCTTGATCTGAATCTGATCTGCGTTCGCAAGGTAATGAGCGGTCACGCCAAAGCGACCTGAGGCAACTTGCTTGATTGAACTGCGGCGTAGGTCCCCGGACTCGTCACGGGTGAACCTGCGTGCATCCTCACCGCCCTCTCCGGTGTTGGACCGGCCGCCGATTCTGTTCATCGCAATCGCGAGTGACTCGTGCGACTCAGGTGAGATGGACCCGAGCGACATGGCCCCGGTCGCAAACCGCTTCACAATCGCCGTGGCTGGCTCTACCTCATCAAGGGGGACCGTCTCGCCGGTTGACTTGAGTCGCAGCAATCCGCGCAGCAATGCCTTACGGCTCGCCTCGCCATTCACCTCAGCAGCCCATTCACGGTAGGTCGCGAGGCCATCATCGCCCTCGGTGTTTACAGCGTGCTGAAGCTTAGAAATCGAATCTGGGTTCCAAATATGGTGTTCCCCGTCGCGGCGCCACTGGAGGAAGCCACCGACTGGAAGCTGTTCACGCTCACTGCTAGGCCAGGCCCGGAAATGCCGCTCAAGGGCTTCCTCGGCAAGAACATCCAGGCCGATGCCACCAATCCGCGATGAGGTCCCGGTGAAGTGCTTGTCAATGAGTTCGTTGTCGATTCCGACGGCTTCGAAGATCTGCGCGCCGCAGTATGAGGGGATCGTTGAAATACCCATCTTCGACATCGTCTTGAGGAGGCCCTTGCCGATTGCCTTGACAATCCGCTCCTCTGCCTCGTCCTTGGTGAGGTCAACGGGCAGGAGCGACCGGTCCGCAAGTTCATCCAGTGACTCAAAAGCCAAGTATGGGTTGATGGCCGCGGCGCCAAAGCCAATCAACGTTGCCATGTCATGAACTCCGCGAGGCTCGCCGGATTCCACAATCAGCCCGGCACTCAGGCGGGTGCCTGAACGGACCAAGTGGTGATGGACAGCTGCGGTTGCAAGCAGCGATGGGATCGGCACGCGGTCGACGCCCACCCCTCGGTCGGAGAGGATCAGGATCGTTGCTCCGCCAGCAATCGCTGCGTCGGCCTCTGAGCACAGGGTCGCCAGGCGTGCGTCCAGCCCAGCCTTGCCTTCCCACACCTGCCATGTGATGTCCAGAACCGCAGACTTGAACTGTTCATGGTCAATCTGGCGCAGACGCTCAAGCTCATGGTTGCGCAGGATTGGCTGGGCGATCATCAGCTGATGGGCATGTTCTGGTGTCTCGGAGAGGAGGTTGCCTTCCCGTCCAACGCAGGTCTCAAGACTCATGACGACGGCTTCCCGGATCGGGTCAATCGGTGGGTTTGTTACCTGCGCAAAAAGCTGCTTGAAGTAGTTGAACAGCGGCGGCTGGCGGTCTGAGAGCACAGCAAGCGCGGCGTCATTACCCATCGAAGCCGTGGGTTCCTCGCCAGCGGCGGCCATCGGCGCGATTACGAGCCGCATGTCCTCTTGGGTGTATCCGAAGGCAAGTTGGCGCAACCTGAGGGGCTCTTGACGGGGAAGGTCAGGCTCCTGATCAGGGAGATCGTCTAGGTGAACTGACGAAGCTTCAACCCACTCGCGGTAAGGCTGACGGCTGGCGACGGATTCCTTGACCTCGGCATCGCTGACAATCCGGCCACCCTCGACATCGACGAGGAAAACACGGCCAGGCTCAAGCCGACCCTTTCGGATGATCTGGTCGGGCTCAAGCGGAAGTACTCCGGCCTCGGACGCAAGAATGATCATGCCGTCAGCAGTCTGGACCCAGCGGCCTGGGCGGAGACCGTTGCGATCCAGTGTTGCGCCAATAGACCTGCCATCCGTGAAGACCACGGCTGCTGGTCCGTCCCACGGCTCCATCATGCAGGAGTGGAAGTCGTAGAAACCCTCGAGATCCGGACCGACACCCTCGCGCCCCTTGTAGGCCTCAGGAAGCATCATCATCGCCGCGTGCGCAAGCGACCTACCTGAGTGGACAAGCAACTCAAAAACGTTGTCTAGGGAAGCCGAGTCACTGCCGCCCGGCCTGACTGCGGGGAGGATCTTGCTGATGTCGTCGCCGAAGAGGTCGCTCTCCATCTGACTCTCACGGGCACGCATCCAGTTGACATTGCCTCTAAGGGTGTTGATCTCGCCGTTGTGGGCGATCATGCGGTACGGATGTGCCAGCTCCCATGAGGGGAACGTGTTCGTTGAGAAACGGGAGTGAACCACCGCGAGTCGAGTAGCCATCAAAGGATCACGCAAGTCAGGGAAGTAGCCGGGAAGCTGAGGCGAAGTGAGCATCCCCTTGTAGACGAGGGTTCGCGAGGAGAAGCTAGCGATCGCAAGTTCGCTGCCAACTTCCTTCTCAATCACACGGCGGATCACATAAAGGCGGCGCTCAAGCTCATCCTGGTCCACAACACCTTCGCCGGCCCCAACTAGAACTTGGCGGAAGGTTGGAGCTGACGCCAACGCTGTCTCCCCGCAGTGCCTGCGGTCAACGGGAACAGTCCTCCACGCAAGGACCTCTTGCCCTTCGTCCGTTATCACCCGTTCAACAATGGCTTCCATTGCTTCACGCTCTTTGTCATCAGTCGGCATGAACAGCTGCCCAATTCCATAACGACCGGCCTCGGGCACTACTGACCCGAATGCTGAACGCAGGAACTGGTCTGGAATCTGAATCAGAATCCCAGCGCCATCACCCGTGTCGGGGTCTGCTCCAGCAGCACCGCGGTGCTCAAGATTGGCAAGCGCAACCAGAGCCCGTTCAACCACACCGTGGCTGGGGCCTCCAACAAGCTGTGCAACAAAGGCAACGCCACAGGCGTCGTGCTCGTATTGCGGGTCGTAAAGCCCGGACCGTCCAGGTCGCGTCGTCATTTCCATCTTCCCTGCTGGTGGTAGGCGCGTCGGCGCGGATTGTCAGGTGATTGCCAACGCAGTTTAGCCCGAAAACACCCCAAAGCGCGTTTGGGGACCCTCCCGCCCCAGCCGCAGGCGTTGATTAGATGAACTGGATGGCAAACACGGTTCTCCACTGGGCAGTTGTCAAATCGCCGATTGGAGACTTGGTCCTGCTCGGATCGTCTGCTGGGTTGACGCGAATTGCCTGGGACGTGTCCAACCCGAGTGAATTTGCCGCCAGCGAGGCCGACCGCGGCGGTTTCACCCAAACAAGCTCGCTCCCAGTTACATCCGTCACCGCTGCGGGGCAACAGTTGGCCGATTGGTTCGGAGGGAGGCGGATTGAGTTTGATGTTCCCCTCTCCCCTGACCCGCGAGCAAAAGACAGCTTCAGCGGCCGTGTCCTACTTGCCACCAGCAGGATTCCCTCAGGCCAGACAGTGACTTATGGGGAGATCGCTCGAGCAGCAGGCGCACCCTCTGGCTACCGGGCTGCCGGCAACGCCTTGGGTGGCAACCCGATTCCAATCATTGTTCCTTGCCATCGGGTAGTTGCCGCAAATGGCCTAGGGGGATTCGGTGGAGGCCGGGAGCGCAAGCTGCTGCTACTCGCGATTGAGCAGGCCTAGGGCAATCAGTCGGGCGCGACGAGGCGATCGGTCGCCTCAAGGTCCCATGAGCAAAGCCGGCCACGCGCCGGGCACCCGCCGCAGACGCCAATCCAAGGCTTTTCACTGACAGGGACATTGCCCGCAAGCAGTGGAGCAGCGCGCTCACCCAGACGGCTGGCAAGCGAGGGCAGGTCGGCCGATGTGAACCTGACCGACACTGGCTCATCGGGACGTTCGGCATAGAGGTGAGTGACCTCAACCCCGCCGCCTGAGGCGCTTACAGAAGCAGCGCTCAACGCTGCAAGGCCATATGCCTCACGCTGGATTGCGTAGTCACGATCAACCAATGCCTCAAGGTCCTCAGCGTCGGCGGCACCGGCGCTGGTCTTCCAGTCGACCACGATTGAATCACCCCCGGGACTTGTCGCAAAGACATCGAAGATCCCTCTCAGTGGAATGGAGTTCTCTCCGCAGTCAAGTTTGACCACGAATCCCTCCTCCCGCGAAACCCTGCCTCCGTCCTTGCTGATCTCACGCAGCTTCGCCCAAGTCTGGGATCTGATGATCCCCGCGGCGAGGCCACTGACATGACTCGCCTCCTCATCAGTGATGGAAATATCGGCGATGTCAGCTTCGGCCTTCGCATCCGCAGCTGCCGGCGAGTAACCGTTCAGGGCGGCGTTCTCCAACAGCCCATGCAGGATGACTCCACGCTCATTTGGTCTCAGTCCACTCTCTGTCGGAGCCTCAGATGACCGGGCCTCACCCACCGGGCTCAGCTCAATGATGTTCTCCGCGTACCAGCGGAATGCGCACTTTCCAGCGGTCTGAAGTCCGCTGTACGAAAGCGAGGAGGGCGTAAGTGGGACCGCCTTTGGGTTGAGCGCGCCTTCAACCGGGTGCAGGTCTGGCTCCAAGCTCGTGGATGACTCCTTGGGGATCGCCTTGAGCATCGCCTCAAGTCCCTGGCCTGAGTCAACCGTGACATCCATCGTCGCGCCAGTGACATAGGTCTCCGTCCAGGCACCCGGTTCTCCTTCAGCTCCCGCACCAGCGCAATGAGTTGCCAGGCCGGGAATCAGCTCCGCTTCAATCATCCGACTCAAGTTTGTGTTGCTCCCGCCCGCCCCTTGTGGCTTGAGTGCATCCGCTGGGCCCTTGCTGAAGGTTCCGGAGAGAATCAACCGCCGCTGGGGGCGAGTGAACCCGACGTACATGATCCGCATCTCCTCAGCAACATCAGATGCCTTCTCCTGATCAACGAACTCCTGATCAGCAAAGGTTGCCACGGCCTTGGCGCCGATCATCTCCCTCCACCTGAACAGGAGATTGCTTCCGTCTGCGCTGACCGACAGCACCGCCGAATCATTATTCGCGCCACGGCCAAGATCAACAAGAACGGTAAGCGGGAACTGCAAGCCCTTTGCTTGATGGATAGTCATGAGGCGCACCGCGCCCTCCGATCCACCGGACTGTTCCACCACCGCTTCCCCGTCGCGCTTGTTGTCGGCTCCCGCAAGCCGGAGGTCAGCCTCGCGTGCGAAGGCGGCTGGATCAGCACCATGCTCCGCCTCCCATGTAGCTGCCAAGCCCTGCATCCTGCGCACATTGGCAAAGCGTCTGTCGCCGGCCGGGAGCCCAAGGAGGTAGAGGTCGTAGCCGGTCTCAACGAGGGCGGCCTCAATGGCGTCTGAAAGGGAGCGACGTCCCGCAAGCGCGCGCTGCTTAGCGAACCAGGGGACGAAGCGATCACGGATCGCCGCGTCCTCGTCTGACAGTCCGACAGTCCCAAGTGCTTCCAGTAGGGGAACCTCGTTCCGACGGGCCTCCCCAGCGACTAGCACAAGGGCGTCAACCGACAGTCCGCAGATGGGCGAGTAGAGCATGTGAAAAAACCGCTCCTCATGGCACGCGTTTCCAGTTGAGGCAAGAAGCGCAACTAGGTCTGATACCTCGGGGCGAATCCACAAGCCCCCGGCTCCCTCGATTGTTGCCGGGATCCCGAAAGAACGGAGAGCCTCAGCGAATGGTTTAAGCCCACTAACAGCCCGCGCGAGGACTGTGACATCGGAAGCTGCGTAACCCGCCGCCTGATCGTCCAGCAGGGCCTTAATCCGCCGCGCTACTGCGGCAGCTTCCGCATCCCGCCAACCGTTCCCAACAATGGAGTCAAGCCAGACCGGCGGGTCGTGCTCGTCAGCCAAGGCTTCCTTGATGACATCCCGATCCTCAAGAATCAGCTCAACACGGTTGTCCTCCCGGACATTTGCCTCTCCTGCAGTCAGGGTCAGGAGACCCTCAAGGTTCTGAGCGCCAAAGATGTGGTTGTTGGTGTCAAGGATTGGGGACCGCGAACGGAAGTTCGTGGTCAGCTCAAACCGGCGTTGAAGGTCACCCAGGCGGTTTGCCCGCTCCTCGAAGATCTCCACCTCTGCGTGTCGGAAGCGATAGATCGACTGGGCCACATCACCGACGGAGTAGTACTTCCCGTCCGGAGAGATCAGCTCAATCAACTCCGACTGAATCCGATTGATGTCCTGCGCCTCATCAAGGAACACCCGCTGGAACCTTGCCCCGGCTGGTCTCCAATCTCCCGACTTACCTACCTCAGCCGCGCTGTCGCGGCGCTCCCGCAAGATCCTCAGACTGAGCAGCGCTAGGTCGGAGAAATCCAACAAGCCAGCATCACCCTTCATCTCTGAGTAGGCAATGTCCCAGTGCTCAAGCAGCGAGGCCATCAGAGTCAGGTCAGGAAGCGCTCGGAGGTTGGCAACCTGCCCGGCGAGAATCACAAGGGCGTCATGGAGACCTGCGCGCGCCTCGCTACCCCCAAGGAGCTTCCCACTCCCAGCAGTGAACTTGCCCGGCGCGTCCTGAGCCGTGTGTGGAGTAAGCACCGCGATCAGTTCGGCCTCGGATTGGCGCTTCTCGATTGTCTTGTTGGTGGGCCAGTCAGACGATTCGGCGAGGAACTCCTGCGCGAGGGCCTGAGCGCTACTGAGGCTGGACTCAAGCGCTGCCCTAGCTTGGGTCTCGTCAGGCACGGCAAGCCTAGGGTGTTCCTCTCCGCCAGTTCGCAGCCGCGCGTGAACAGAGCGGATGTTGCCCTCAAGCGAGGCGCGGGGGTTGTCGTCGTAGTTTGCGAGCAACTCCAGCGCGGCCTGCCCGTGCGTCTTCTGAAAGCGATCGAGGGTCACAGCCCAAGCCCGGCCAACAAGCTCAGGATCGGACTCGTCAACAATCTTGAATCTCGGATCAATCCCGAGTTCGAGTGCATTACGACGAACCATGCCTTGGCAGAACCCGTCGATAGTCGAGACCTCGGGCTCCTCATCGGGGATCGGTGGGGGCGTGTCTAGACCATCCCGAAGCCGGATTAGCGCGAGCGTCCGCGAGCGGATGCGGTCGCGCATCTCAGCCGCTGCCTTCCTCGTGAATGTGATCGCCAAGACCTCGCTGGGTTTGACGGCCTCCCCCGTAGCCAACTTGTCAACCGTGACCGAAAGGGCAACGCACTCGGCGAGGACGCCCGTCTTGCCACTTCCTGCTCCAGCGACAATCACCGCCTCGTCGTGGCGTGCCTCGATCGCAACGGCCTGCTCGGCCGTCCAGTTACGGGTCGGGTCGATCATCTCATCGTCCGGCAGAGCCATTCGTAGCTACAGCCACCGTCATAGCTGCAATGGGCAGGGTCAGAATGCAAAAGCCCATCGCGGATGCCCATGACAGCGTCGCGGGCCCGTTTCCGAGCCGAGTCAATCAGCGCCTGAAGCTCATCCTCTGAGACAGCGTCCTTGCCCCTGTCATTGAGATCCGATGCGCCGGGCACCCCTTCGACAATCGCCCCGCGCATCTTGCGGTCCTTGATCGACTCGTAGAGAGCAGCAGCCGGCTTACCGCCGAGGAGCTGAATGGCTGCCAACAGATAGATAGGGGCTTGGAGGCGACGGTCTGACTCCCACTTTTCCTGTGCCCAGATTGTCTTCCCGCTCTTGTAATCGCGGACAAGAATTTGGCGCTCACCGTCGCGTTCCACGACGTCAATTCTGTCTACGGTGCCCCGAAGCGTGATCCCGTCCCCGAGATCGAGTGGGTCTCGCGCCTCGCGGCCTTTGGTTTCGTCGGCCTCGCACCCAAACTCAAACTCAACTTCGATCGCCTTCGCTGGCCATTCGCGAGCGCACTCCAACTCGAGCCATTGGAGCGAGAGCGTCTCAGCCCGCTGCAAAGCCACGCGCGCCGCGAGGGTGTCTGCCGCCTCCTTGCCAATCTCAGCAATCGCCTCGGTGATCGCTTTCTTGGCCGCGTCCATCACCGATGGTTCGATCCGACCGTCGCCCTCATTGATTGCTACTTCAACCGCCTTCTGCAAAGCGATGTGGACCGCGGTTCCCCTGAATGTAGGCTCGCCCTCGGGTTCCATCTCCTTGGGGCCCAGGACATTCTGCCCGAGCCACTTGAGCGGACAGTCGCAGTAGGCCTCAAGACGGCTCGGTGACACCACCTTCTCGTAATCGCTGCCGATCTGTTCCCGAGCAGCTGCGCCGAGGGTCGCTGGTAGGTCGCGGACTCTGGAGCCACCCGCCTGGTTGGCTAACAGCCGCAGCTTCAACCGCCCACCCTCAGTGTCGCCTAGCGGTTCGACTGTTCCAGCAGACCGATCTGGCTTGCGGTCCGAGAATGCCTCAAGGTCATACCCGAGGAGCCGCAGCAGCTCGTCTTGATACGCGGAGCTTGCGACCTGAGCACCGGCGTCGTCACGCAGTCGCCTGACCAGAACCACACACTCGCGTGCTCGCGCAAAACAGGCAATGAAGCGCTCCTTCTCCCCTGCTTCCTGCCGAGCAGCTGAGCTGGAATAGCGGATGTCAGTCTGTTGGTCGGCTGGCAGACGCGCCTCGCCTAGGCAATCGGCTGGCGTGTCACCAAGGAACGGGTCGTGCCCCGAGGCGGCTGGAAACAGCCCGTGCTCTAGGCCGTAGACGACAACCGCGTCAACTCTGCGTCCTCGAATGGAGGACGGGTCAGTGAAAAGGACAGCGCCCGTGCGCGCTGAACCCGTGTCAATGTCGACCTCAAGAGCGCCGAGTTCCTCAATCATTGTCTGCGGATGCTCGCGGTCAAATAGCTCAGCTAGATCAAGCGCGGATTTAGCGACGGTGGACACAACCGCCGCATCAAAGAGCGTGTCCCTCTTCAGGCGCTCGCCGGGACTGACCGGCCCCGCACGCAGAAGCTCGTCGGCCGCCGTCGCGAGCGCGTCAGCAAGGTCCTTCTTGCTCGCATGCCTTGCGAGACGCTGGCTGGTCGCAAGCTGCCCGCCGACCTTCGCATCCCATGAACGCAGCACCTCTTCAGCTGCATGGACCCCCTTGCGCCGGAGGTCAGCCTCAATCCGATCGACAATCAGAGCGCGTTCAGCGCCCGCAACCACGCGAACCCAGGCAAGCCCGTCCTCAAGTGTTGCGAGGTCAGCCTGGAAGGAAGCGCGACAGAGGCCTATCAGCCCCCGACCAAGCGTCGTGGCTCCCAGCGGGGCGGACTCGGGACGAGCTACATCCACCCCAGAAAGGTTGAGGATCGATTCCAGCAGCGCATCGCCGTCAGCGTGGGGACGAACAACCGCAATCGCCTCTGGTGCCGTCCCTGCTTGGATCAAATCCAATACCGCCCCAGCCGCAAGCTCTGCTGTGGCGCGCGCTCCTGAACCGGTCAGCATCCGCACGCTGGTTCCATCATCAGTCACGACGCTTCCTGCCGAATTAGAAAACAGCTTGTCCGCCAACTGTCCCAATACACCGCCGGCGTCGGGGTCAGCTTCCAACACTGTCTCCCTGACTTCAAGTCCCTCTTGACCGCCTGCCTTCAGCCTCAACGCAGCCGTCTGGGCCACCCCGACACGGCGTTGGGTCTCCGTTGGGAGCGAGACCATGACTTCAGTCCCTTTGGCAAGCGCTTTGATCGTCTCCACCTGAACCGCAGTGAGATCCGAGAAGCCGTAGAACAACACCGGCTCTGCGCCACCGATCTCAGGTGACGCTCGCAATGCGTCCAATGAGCGTCGAGCCTGAAGGTCACGGTCAGTGATTTCTGCTTCCGTGAGCCTCGCGAAGTAGGCCCGCACCAGACTCATCGTGGCGCTCGCCCGCGAGGAGCTGCTCTCGGCCATCATCTCCTCCAGGAGGTCATCGACGACTAACCCGCGCGAGTGCTCAACGACCAGGCGCTCAAGCGCAATCGGGAACCCGGGCGCGCGAGCGGAGTCCGTGATTCCACCCAGCGAGTTGTTGGCAAGGCCGGCCTCGACAACCTCGCGGACAATCAGCCTCCGCCGGAGTGGGCCAATCAGCCTGCCCTTGACTCCACCACGCCGAGCAAGGTCGCGTACGAACCGCTCCCATGTAACAACCCGACCGCCGATCAGGGCTCCGTCATCAAGGAGCTCATTCTCGTAGGTCTCACGGTCTGCGCCTGTAGGTACAACGAGGACTGGTGCCGACCCTGCCTCTGCTTCAGCTCGGAATCGGGAAAGGACTACGCCCGCCTTTGAGGCGTTGGCCGGTCCGGTGACAAGTTCGAGAGGCATCCTAGTGATGGTCGCCGCAAGTGCGGCGTATCTGACGGGCTATGCCTCGTCGGACTTGATCTCCTTGCTCTTCACAATCTCGCCATCCTTCGTGATGGCAATCTCGGGAGTACTAGTCGGCGTCAACTTCGCGGCCGGCTTCTTCTTCGCGGCCGGCTTCTTCTTGGCAGCAGGCTTCTTCTTGGCAGCAGGCTTCTTCTTGGCGGCCGGCTTCTTGGCTGCCCCTGGGGCGGCCTTCTCAGCGGCTTCTTCTTCAAGCACTGCAGGTGGCTTGTAGCC